>JAUIKX010000063.1 GCA_030430515.1 Gammaproteobacteria bacterium
CCATCGCTGGACAGGTACGCAACCACGTCAGCAATTTCTTCGGCACCGCCGATTCTACCCATGGGAATTCGCGCGAGCATCTGTTCCTGCTGCGCCTCCGTGAGATCATTTGTCATATCCGTGCTGATGAAACCAGGCGCAACCACGTTCACGGTAATATTGCGGCTGGCCACTTCCAACGCCAGCGAGCGGCTGAAGCCTTCAATGGCCGCTTTCGAAGCAACGTAGTTGCCCTGACCGGGGTTACCCATCCGGGCCACAACGCTCGAAAGGTTGATAATCCTTCCCCATCGCGCCTTCATCATGCCTCTGAGGGCCGGCTTGGTCACGCGAAACAGCCCATTGACATTCGTGTCAACGACGCTGGTCCACTCATCTTCGCTCATCCGCATGAGCAGATTGTCTGCGGTGATGCCAGCGTTGTTGACCACCACGAGCGGCGTTCCGCAGGTGTCCTTCAGGGTGGCATAGAGCGCGTCGACAGAAGCGGGGTCTTCAACACGCAGCGTCACTGCCTGTGCCCGTTCGCTGCCGATGGCTTCGATGATTTTTGCGCACCCGCTATCGCTGGTCGCCGTGCCGACGACGTGGAAGCCATCGGCATGCAGGCGAGCCGCAATGGCTGCGCCGATGCCTCGGCTGGCACCCGTAACCAGCGCGACTTTCGCATCGCTCACGAAGCACCTCCCCGAAGGCTTTCTATGGCCGCCTGCAGCCCCGGCAGCGTGCCCGTGGCCTGAGACTTCAGCGAACGGTCAATCCGTTTGGTCAGGCCGCTCAGCACATTGCCCGGGCCACATTCAATGAGCTGAGAGACGCCGGCCCCGGTGAGTGCTGCAACGCAGTCCGTCCAGCGCACCGGGCTCGCCAGCTGATCGACCAGCTTGGCACGCAGCGTTTCCAGATCTTTCGATGTCGCGCCATCTACATTCTGCACCACCGGTATCTGAGGCAGGGAGATGGTGCATTCCGCGAGTGCGCCGGCAAACTCTTCGCTGATGCTGGCCATCAGCGCGCAATGGCTCGGTACGCTGACATCCAGCAACACCGCACGCTTGGCCCCTGCTGCTTTGCAGGCATCTGCCGCAGCCTGAACCGCAGCGCTGGAGCCGGCGATGACGACCTGCCCCGGCGCATTGAAATTCGCCGGGCTGACGACGCCTTCGGTTTGCTCACATGCAGCGTGAATCGCATCATCGTCCAGACCCAGTATCGCCGCCATGGCGCCTTCGCCAATCGGCACCGCACGCTGCATGAGCTGGCCTCGCAGGTTGACGAGTCGAACCGCCTCGTCGAAGGCAAGGGACCCCGCTGCCACGAGCGCGGAGTACTCACCCAGACTGTGTCCGGCCATCGCCACCGGCTGGGCACCTGCTGCCTCGAGTACGCGCCAGATCGCAACACTGGCCGTCAACAGTGCCGGCTGTGTGATGTCCGTTCGGTTGAGCACGTCTTCCGGCCCTTCCAGGGAGGCCTGGCGCAGATCAAAAGAGATGGCTTCGGAGGCTTCATCGAACAGCCGACCCACCACTTCGTGCTCTGCAATGATGTCCGCCAGCATGCCGACGGACTGGGCTCCCTGTCCGGGAAATACGACGCCGAGACCCACCGGGTTACTCTTCCGTGTCCACTACCTTCTTGCCGCGGTAGAAACCTTCCGCGGTGACGTGATGACGGCGATGGGTTTCGCCCGTGGTGTCGTCAACCGAAAGAGTGGGCTTTTTCAGGGCATCGTGGCCACGCCGCATACCGCGCTTTGAGCGGGTCATTTTGTTCTGCTGTACGGCCATAACTGCCTCCTATATTTTCCTTAAATTTCAAAAAGATAAGAGCTACTTTTCACTCTTAACTTCATCAAGCAGGGCTCGCAGCCCTGCCAACGGTTTAGGCGCTTCGGGCACCTCGCCGTCACCATACTCGGCGTCCGGCCTGAACTCACAAACATCCCGGTCGCAGACACGCCCGGGAACGGCCAGCAGCAACTCGTCTTCTATGAGTGCTGCGGCATCGAAGTGCCTTCCAGCCACCACGATGACCGGCGCATCTTCGTCCGCATCCGCGCTCCAGGCCTGCGCCTGTGCTTCGTCCTCGGCCAGAAGCGCTTCGAACTCGGCATCAAGCGTCCGCTGCCGTGACTGGTCGCACCACTGGCAGGGCAGATCGATCACAGCGCTCGCCCTTGCAGCTACGGCTGCACGGCCGTCGTGCAGCAGGAAACGAAAAGTTGCCTCTACGACTTCATGCACTTTACCAAGCTCTGCCAGCCGAGGCAGAGCCTCCCCCGACAATCGCCGTTCGATCGACGCGCTGCTTTGCGCAAGCTCCCGATAGGTGTTTCCAGAGGAAGACTTTTCTTCGGAAGTGGGCGGCTGCCGCTTGCGGGTGGTCATGGCGGGCGCAATGATAGGTATCGGGCCCTGCCCTGTAAAGCGTAATAAAGCGCTATCCGTGCCCGTAAGCCCATCATTCTGCGAGGAATTTTTTCATGCCAGCGCCGCTCGTACTCGCCTCTGTCTCCCGCTACAAGGCTGCGCTACTGGAACGGCTGGCCATTCCGTTTCAAACCCTCGACGCGGATATCGACGAAAGCCCGCTGCATGATGAGGCGCCGGAGGCGCTGGCGCTTCGTCTGGCCGTGGAGAAAGCGCGTGAAGGCGCACGCCGAAGTGCTCCCGGCAGCCTGGTCATCGGCGCCGACCAGGTCGCAACATCAGATGTCATTCGTTTTGTCGGTAAGCCCGGCTCGCTCGAAGCCAACCACAGACAGCTCATGACCCTTTCCGGGCACGAGGTCATATTCCATACCGCCGTCGCCCTGGAAAGCACCGAGGGCACTTCTCTGGGGGCCTACCTCGATACGACGACCGTGCGTTTCCGCAGGCTGACCAGCGCGGAGGTCGATGCGTATCTACGTGTGGAGCCCTCGCCCGACTGTGCGGGTGGGTGCAAGGTGGAAGGTCTGGGCATAACGCTGCTTCAATACGTGCACTCCGAGGACCCAACCGCTCTGATCGGCCTGCCTCTGATCGCGCTATCGAAGATGCTGCGCGATCAGGGTCTGTCAGCGGACTGAATCTGCCTAAAAATATCCGGCACCGGCGCCTCCAGGCGCACCCGCTGCCCACCCAGCACGAAGCGGAGGCTCTCGGCGTGCAGCAGGAGCCGGCCGGCATCGGCGTTTACCCGCGCTTCGCGTAACGGCGCAGGCATGTACTTCTCATCGCCGATGATCGGGTGTCCCTCTGCCAGCGCATGCACCCTTGCCTGATGGGTACGTCCGGTCACGAGTTCAGCCTGCAAGGTGGAAACGTGCTCGCCGATGATGAGCGGCGCAAAACGAGTCTGCGCAGACTGGCCATCGTGCTGCACGCGCACTCTGCGTTCGCCGCTGGTCGCGGAGTAACGCTGAAGCCGGTGTGTCACGGTGCGCTCGCCGCCCTGCCAAGCGCCATGTACCACCAACCGATAGCGCTTGGCGGTCGCCCTGGCACGGAAAGCACCATGTAGCTCCTTGAGGCTTGCTCTGGTTTTCGCCAGCAGCAGAACCCCGGAAGTATCGCGATCCAGGCGGTGCACCAGTTCCAGGAACCCGCCGCGATGGCTGCGCAAGGTCTCTACGAGTCCGAGCTGAATGCCACTACCCCCATGCACCGCAATACCGCTGGGCTTGTCGATGGCGAGGTATTCAGGCGTTTCGGCCAGAATACGGGCTTCGAGCGCCTCCACGAATTCTGCAGGGGCTCTTTTGTGGATCACTTCCGCAGTGGCTACGGGCGGTATACGAATCGTTTCGCCAACGGCCAGCCGATGGGTCGGTTTCACCCTCCGGCCATCCACCCTCACCTCTCCCTTACGCAGAATTCGATAAATGCGGGTTTTCGGCACCCCTTTGAGCACTTTGACCAGGTAGTTGTCTACGCGCTGGCCGGCGCTGCCCTCATCCACCACCTCATGGCGCACGCCACTCATACACTTCCCCTGGGGAAACCTGTGGATAAGTATTGGTGCTGCAACAAAAAGGTTGCTACTATCCTATTCCGATTGCGAGGCGCGGAACTCCGCACATGCTCCAGGGCTACTCGCTCGGTTCGCCGGCTCATTGAAGCCGACCATTTGGCGAAGCTCACCATCGAGCGATCTCCAGTCCCCTACGAGCCGCGATTACACCACGTCGAGCAATCAGGAAGAAGCGGAACGCAACAACGCGACCGCAAGCGCCGATCATTGCGCAGACCGCCGTTCACGGCAAAACCTGTTACGCAGATTGATACGTACGTAGATTGATACGTAAGTCAGTCAAGATGTAAACAGACACGACAGATGGATTGTTGGCGAACCGGGCATGGAAAAGCCCCTATGACGCAACGCGGAAACGCAACGCAGAATGCAAAGCAGAACGCATCGCGTTAAGCCCAGTAAAGCGCCCGTTCGCAGAGAATACCGGCCATAATTTGTGGCCCAACCATCGAGCAGTACCCGATTTATCAGGTTGCAAGCTCGATGAGCAACAAACCGCGTCAGAGCAACAACCTGACGCGATGGACGCCAGGCAGATATTTTCGTCGAGCCCGGCCGTTCTCCAGTCGTTACCCGTGAAACCACGTTCTGCTCTTGTTGGCGCCTTAATGACATTTGCATAAGGACTACATTGCATGAAACGTATGCTCATCAACGCCGCCCAACCGGAAGAAGTTCGGGTAGCGCTGGTCGACGGACAACGTCTCTACGATCTCGATATCGAAAACCGCCACCGGGAGCAGAAGAAAGGCTCCATCTACAAAGCCCGCATCACTCGTGTCGAACCCAGCCTCGAAGCCGCTTTTGTCGACTTTGGCTCCGAACGACACGGCTTCCTGCCTCTGAAAGAAATCTCGCGCGAGTATTTCTCCAAAAAACCCGCAGACATCGGCGGCAAACTGAACATTGCCGAACTCGTCAAAGAAGGCCAGGAAGTGCTGGTACAGGTGGACAAAGAGGAACGCGGCAATAAAGGCGCTGCTCTCACCACGTTCATCTCTCTGGCAGGCCGTTACATCGTGCTGATGCCGAACAACCCTCGTGCGGGAGGCATTTCCCGCCGTATCGAAGGCGAGGATCGAGACCAGCTTCGCGATGCGCTGTCTCAGCTGGACATTCCGGAAGGCATGGGTGTCATCGTGCGCACCGCCGGTGTGGGCCGTAAAGCCGAGGATCTGCAGTGGGACCTGGAATATCTGCTGCAGCTCTGGAGCGCGGTTTCCGAAGCTCAGGAGAACGAAAAGACACCCAGCCTGATCTATCAGGAAAATAACGTCATCCTGCGCGCTATCCGCGACAACCTGCGCAAGGACATCGGCGAGGTGCTGATGGACGATGCGGATGCTTACGCCGAAGCCAAGTCCTTCATCGACCAGGTGATGCCGCACTACTCGAGCAAGGTCAAGCTCTACGAAGACGACATTCCCCTTTTCAGCCGTTACCAGATCGAAAGCCAGATTGAGACGGCGTTTCAGCATTCCGTGAAACTGCCCTCCGGAGGCAGCATTGTCATCGACCCGACAGAAGCTCTGGTCTCGATCGACATCAACTCGGCTCGCGCGACCAAAGGCGCCGACATTGAAGAAACCGCGCTGAACACCAACCTTGAAGCGGTGGACGAAATTGCCCGCCAACTCCGTGTTCGCGACATGGGCGGTCTGATCGTCATCGACTTCATCGACATGATGGCATCCAAGAACCAGCGCCAGGTCGAAAACAAAATGCGTGAGGCGCTTGAGACCGACCGTGCACGCGTGCAGGTCAGCCGCATATCCCGCTTCGGCTTGATGGAGATGTCGCGCCAACGATTGCGCCCCTCTCTCGACGAGATTACAACTGTGCCCTGCCCGCGTTGTTCGGGCCACGGCATCATCCGCGATGTGAAGTCACTGTCGCTGACAATCCTTCGCATCATGGAGGAAGAAAGCCTCAAAGAACGCAGCTCTATCGTTCGAGCCATGGTGCCATTGGAAGTCGCTTCCTACCTGCTGAACGAAAAGCGCGGTGATGTATCCGCCATCGAAGAGCGCACCGGCACCCACGTCATGGTCATCCCCAACGTCAACCTGGAGACTCCGCACTACGAAGTGCAGCGCATCCGCGACGATGCGGTAACCGAAGAAGATTCGGTGGCCAGCTATGAAATGGCACCGCAAATGGAGGAGGCCAAAACTCCTGAGAAGAAGCGTCAGGAACGCCCGCCTCAGAAAGCGGCGGTGAAAGCTGTCGCTCACGCTACTCCGGCTCCGGCAGCAGCACGCGAGGAGGAAGAGAAAGCACAGGCAGCGCAGGCAGTAGAGGCGGCGCCGGCTCGAAAGGAGGAAGCCCCAGGCCTGTTTAAACGGTTCATCTCCAGTTTATTTTCCAGCGACGGCGTCGCCGCCGCCAACGACGAAGCGAAAGCACCTGCTCCTGAGAAGAAAGATGCAGCGGGCAACCAGCGAAGAAAGCCTCAGGGAGACAACAAAGAGTCTTCTTCGAGGGGCGGTCGCGGGCGAAACCGAAATCGCAAAGATGGCCGATCCTCAAATGACAACGCAGGTAGTCGCGACAAACGTTCTGACAGAAAACCTTCTGACCAGAACAAGGCCAGAAAAGACGACCGCCAGGACGACCAGCAGTCTGACAAGCCGAAGCGTAAGCGCAATGACGGGAAGCAGAACAGGAAATCCGAAGGCCAGGACGGCAACCGCAAAGCCAGCGACAGCCGTGAGCGAAATGACAGCCGTGAGCGAAATGACAGCCGTGAGCGAAATGACAGCCGTGAGCGCAATGACAGCCGTGAGCGCAATGAAGGCCGAGAAGCCAAAGAGAGGGACTCCCGCCCACGTGTAAAGCCGGAAGATCGCCAGCCCAGCGAAGAAGCGCTCTCTGAGAGCAAACGACGTCCGAAGCGCGATCGAGCTGCTGTAGCCCAGGAAGGTTCCGCCAAGAAAGAGCGCCCACCTCAAGCAGAGAAGACCGCTGAGGCAGCGAACCAGAAGCCGGTCGAGCAGCGTTCCACGGAGTCTGGAGAGCCTGCAGCGAAATCTCATGAGCCTTCAGCGAAAGCCCAAGAGCCTTCGGCGAAATCGGAAGACGCCAAAAGCAATGCGCAGAAGGCTGCTCCTGAGCCTCGCCCGCAGCGGGCAGGAAACGATCCTCGCGGGCAGAGCAAAGCAAAGGCCGCAACGCCCTCGCCCGCCTCTGACACGAAGGAGTCAGCCACGGCAGTAGCGAAGGCCGAAACCTCTCCTGCACCCAGGAAACCGGAAGCTGCGGCAAGACCAGAGGCAACCGCAAAAGCTGCGGCACCCGCAAAACCCGAGGCGCCTGCGAAACAGCAGGCTGACGCAGAGCCAAAAGCTGAAGTAAAGCCTGAAGTCGAAGCGAAAGCCGAGACAACAAAAAAGGCAGAGCCGAAAGCAGAAAGCCAGCAGCCGGAGGAAGCTCAAGCAGAACCAGCACCCGTGACCGAGCCCGAACCTCAACGGCCAGCCCGCGCCCACAACGATCCGCGGGAAATCCGCCGTCGCGAGCGTGAAGCAAAGCTTCGTGAGGAAGGCGTTCTCTCCGGCTCCAGCGGGAAATAGCGGCGGCCCTCAAGCCAGCCACAGCCCCTGACGGGTCGTGAGATTGCGCTGCGCGCTCACGACCCTCGCTGGGGCATGACATTTGCGCTAAGGTTTCTGGCGCATATCGGCCAACCGGCACCTGAAATCCTCGATAGACGCTTGTGATACTTGACGCTCGTGAAACGAATGCGCCTGCACAGGCCAGTGCACTCAGTGTGTTGGCTTGCCTGACCCTCGCAGGGGTGTTTCTCCTTCCTATGGGCGCCGATGCCGTGCTCGGCATGGGCATGCTCATCTGGCTGTGTCGATGGCCTCACGCCGGTCTCTATGCTCGGGCTCTTTCCTCTGACCCTCTGTTCATTTTCGCCGCCATACTGCTGCTCTATCTCGGACTGTCGGTCAATTGGTCGGATGGGGCGACCTGGCAGGATCATGCCCAGGTTTGGCTCCGTATTGCCTATGTGATCGTCTTCGTGTCTTCTCTGGCAGTCGCACTCCAGAACCCGGACTTCCTGCGTCAGGTCTGTCGGTTCGTCACTGTAGCGGCATTGATCAGCGCGCTGCTCTGCCTGGCCTGGTTTGCTCACAATGGAGGTGATCTGGGACGTCTGACCGGACTATTGCGCTACGAGAATCCTGGCCGCGCGGGCCGCCTGTTCTGCGCTGCACTGCCATTCATCGGCATCTATTGGAGTCTGGAGACCGACCGTTGGCGCCGACTCGCCCCCTTCGCTGGGATAGCGGTGCTTTCGGCAATCATTGCCACCGACACACGTTCAGCCTGGCTTGGCGCCTGTCTCGGGGTTTCGGCGCTGCTGTTCGCCTACATTCAGAAGTCTGGAGCGCGGCATGTGATACATCTCGGCTGCGCCATTGCATTGCTCGCGGCAGCAGTGCTGTTCGCCATCCAGGAGCTGCCCAGAACCGACTGGCTGTTTCCGCGCGGAGACAGTTTCCGCTTGAGCATCTGGAGTGCGTATCTGCAGGATGTGCTGAACGGACCACTATGGTTCGGCTGGGGGCAGGCAACCGATCACTGGGTGGTTGTGGGTGATGAACAGTTTCGCGGCGCCCACAACCTGTATCTCTCTGTGCTCGGTCAGGCCGGTCTGCCCGGCCTCTTCCTGTTTGTAACGATCCTGGTCTGGAGCAGCGTGCGGGTGCTTCGAAATCTCAACAACCCTGCAGCACGGCTGGGTTGGAGCCTTCTGGTCATTGGCGCTTCGGTTTTTCTGTTCAGCGGCGACCGAATCATCGATAAGGTCAACCTGATCTGGTATGTGGTGTGGGTACCGCTGGCCATTGCCCTGGCGCTTAGCTTAGAGGCCACTCCTCTCCTATCACGACCGGCTCCATCTCCAGAGCGACGCTGAATTGCCGGCGAATGTCCTGCTGAAGCTCTGACGCGAATTTCAGAAACTGCGCACCCTGTGTGGCGCCATCGTTGACCAGCACCAGAGGTTGACGTTCCCAGGTTTTCACGCCGTACCGCGACACGCCACGCCAACCTGCCTGGTCGATGAGCTGCGCGGCGGCAAGCTTATGCTCGTCAGCCTGCGGATAGAACACGAGATCCGGAATTCTGCCGCGTAGCGTTTCGAGCTGATCGTCGCCCACTACAGGGTTCTTGAAGAAGCTTCCGACATTTCCCACAGCCTGCTCTGGCGAATGGCGATCACCGCCCTGGCGATTGCTCCTGTTGTTGGCTCCGACACCCTCTCGGCAAGGTCCCCATAACCAGTTACCGGTGTCCTCGATGGATCGAAACGCAGGCGCAGAGCCGTCACGAGCACCGTAGCGTCCCGCTTGAAAACACTGTCTCGATAAGCAAACCCACATTCGGCAGCAGACAGCTCGAGCAGCTCGCCGTCGTTGAGATTTACGCCCTCCACCGCCTCGACGAATTCACAGACTTCCACACCATAGGCGCCGATATTCTGTATGGGAGCGGCACCAACGCTTCCTGGAATGAGCGCAAGATTTTCAAGCCCGGGTATGCCCTGCTCGAGACACCAGAGCACCAGACTGTGCCAGATTTCTCCAGCCGCCACGCGCACGCGAATCACCGACGCATTCCTCTCGAGCACCTCAATGCCTCGACTCCGGCACAGCAGCACCTGCCCACCCACACGCTCGAGAAGCACGACGTTCGAAGCGCCCCCGAGGATCGTCAGCGGTACGTCGTTTTCCAACGCGTGGAAGACCGCGCGCCGGGCTGAATTCTCATCTTCGATGATCAAAAGTTCGTCGGCACGGGAAACCACACCCAGCGTGTTGGGTATGCGGTTCATGGCGCCTTCCTGCGCAAGATAGTCCGAAAGGAAATACTCACACGTGCTCGCATCGGCCTCGACGAGCGGCAAAGGGTATGTGGCACCCGTCCGTCGAGCGTCAGCAGAGATCCATGTGGCAGGTCGATCGGCTGGCTGCCGCCATCCGCCTTGCGCCACCGGAGTCTGCGGGTCTGACCGAGGCTGAGAATACGCACCGGGCCAAACACGTCACGCTCGTCATCGGTATGCCAGCCCATGTAGTGGGCGCCGCTCTCGTAACGGTTGAGAAGCGCATGATTCGAGCCGAGCGCGCCGGCCAGCCCTTCAAGCTGCACCGGCCAGCCTTCGCCCACATGATCGCGCCTGGAGTATCGGTAGTTGACCCCTTCCGGCGCAAACCACGCGACCTGTCTGGGTACATCGACGTTCCTGCCAAACAGCGTCAGAGTTTCTGAATGCCACGCGCAGCACTCGAGACACCAGCCAAGCAGCTCGTCCGCTGCTGCCGGAGATAGAAACACGGAATCGAGCAGCGGCGGAGCCGGTTTGGGTATAATCGCAGGTTCAGTCATCTAACAACGTCTTCGAGGGAGATTACATTGAACATCGAAAACAAAGTCGTCGTCATCACTGGCGGCGCATCCGGTCTTGGCCTTGCAACTGCGCAGATGGTCATAGAGAGAGGCGGCAAAGTCGCTATCTTTGATCTCAACGAAGAACTGGCTGCAAAAACTGCCGCCGAGCTTGGCAGCAACGCGCGCGCGTACACGGTCAACGTGACCGATGACGCGTCTGTTCAGGCGGCCGTCGATGGTGCGGCTGACGACTTCGGCGCCATCCACGGTAACGTCAACTGTGCCGGTATCGGTGCAGCTGCTCGCACCGTGGGCCGCGAGGGTGCGCTCGACATCAAAAAATTCAACTTCATCGTGCAGGTGAATCTGATCGGTACGTTCTCTACGCTGTCCAAGTGTGCAGCCGTCATGGCAAAGAACGACCCCATCGGCGAAGACGAAGAGCGCGGCGTGATCATCAACACCGCATCGGTTGCTGCGTTTGACGGACAGATCGGCCAGGCGGCCTACTCCGCCAGCAAGGCGGGTGTTGCCGGCATGACCCTGCCCATCGCCCGCGATCTTTCGCGCAACGGTATTCGTATCTGCACGATCGCCCCCGGTATCTTTGAAACGCCGATGATGGCCGGTGCGCCGGACAGAGTGCGCGACCCGCTCATCGAAATGGTGCAGTTCCCGAACCGTCTGGGTAACGCCAACGAATTCGCGCTGCTCAGCCAGCAGATCATGGAGAACCCCTATCTGAACGGCGAAACCATCCGCCTGGACGGTGGTATCCGCATGCAGCCCAAGTAACCTCATGGGCAGGTCGCTGGCGGGTTCATTGCCCGCCAGCGTCGACAACCGCCCGTACCTTCTCGAGATCTTCTGGCGTATCGACGCCTCCCGGCACCTCAGCACAAGCCTCCAGAACGAGAATGCCGATACCCGCATCCATGAATCTCAGCTGTTCCAGAGATTCGATCTCCTCCAGTTTCGACGTTCCCAGAGCAACGAACCGCTTCAGCGCCGACACCCGATACGCGTAGATGCCGATATGCCGCCAGTAGCTTAAGTCCGCTGGAAGCCGCGTATCGCCATCGACACTGTCGAACACGCCACGAGCAAAGGGAATCGGTGCCCGGGAAAAATACAGCGCCTGACTGCGACTGTTTCTCACCACCTTGACCACGTTGGGGTTGATTACGTCGTCAACCTGATCGATCGGCTCACACAGCGTGCCGACTTCCGAGCCGCTGTCCGCCATGCCGGCTGCAAGCTGATTGATCACCGCTGCGGGTATCAGCGGCTCGTCGCCCTGAACGTTAATGACGAGGGTGTCGTCGGACCATTGCCTGTTCTGTGCCACTTCGAGCAGCCTGTCTGTGCCCGAAGGATGATCTGTCGCCGTCATCTCCACCATCACCCCATGCTGACGCGCCACATCCGCGATGCGTTCGTCATCGGTAGCCACCACCACTTCCGCAGGGTTTGAAAGCGCGGCGCTCCGGGCCGTTCGAACCACCATCGGCAGGCCGCCGATGTCAGCCAGGGGTTTTCCGGGAAGGCGCTGGGAATTGTAGCGGGCGGGGATGACGATGCGCAGGTCGGAGCTCATGATTGGCGGATTCCGTGTTCGGACAGCAGCTGGGAAATGGCGTTGTGCAGATTTTCGTCGATCTCCATAGCCACTTCCAGGCAGAAGTAGCGCGACAGATCGATGTCCAGCCTGCGGAGTTTCACAGCATCTTTTTCTGTGACGATCACGGGCCAATCGCCATCGAAGTCGAGTTCGGTACCGTCGTAGACATGGTGATCAGGAAACGGGTGCAGAATCGGGTCGAGCCCGAGACCTTCCAACGTCTCCAGAAATCGCACCGGGTTGCCGATGCCGGCAACGGCATGCACGGTGGTCGCCGAAGCAAAGTGAGTCAGCGGCAGCCGCTCACCGTTCTTGAGCGCCACATAGCCAAGCGGCTGCAACAAGGCCGTGGCATCGGCACCATCAAAACCTGCACCGTTGCTCACTACCAGATCCACCTCGTCCAGACGCTCCGGCGGTTCCCTGAGCGGGCCGGCTGGAATGAGTTCACCGTTACCCAGCCCCCGCCGGCCGTCGACGATGCAGATCTCGATATCGCGGGCCAATGCGTAGTGCTGCAGCCCGTCATCAGAGATGACGATGTCGCAGGCGCATTCGGCCAGCAGGGCCTGTACGGCGCTGACCCGATCCCGGCCGACAAACACCGGCACCTCAGTGCGTTCGGCGATAATCGGCGGCTCGTCACCGAATTGCGCGGGATCTCCGCCTGGTGGTACCCGCAGAACCGCCTTGTCCACCGCACCTCCGTAGCCCCGGGACACTACGCCGGGCCGGAAGCCTCGGGCAACGAGCCATTGAACCAGCGCAATCACAAAAGGCGTTTTGCCGGTACCACCCAACGTGATGTTACCGACAACAAGCACCGGCACCGGCGCGCGCCAGGTCATTCGATCCGTTGTGCTGTACGACCGCCTGCGTCGCCCTGAAACACGTCCGAAAACCGATGACAACGGTTTCAACGCCGGCACCCACCAGGCGCCTTCGTACCAGCCTGCTTCCAGGCTGCGGCCGGCCGCGACGGGCACGGCACCTGCCCTTCTCAGAGCTTTTCGCTTCTTCCGCTTTCTACGGACAGGCTTTTTGGACAGGCCATCCTCAAACTGAGCATCATGCAATGCGGCGTACGAGCCTTTGTTGCGAAGGAGGGTGTCATGGTCGCCCTGCTCTACGATCTCGCCATCCTCCATGACGACGATGACATCTGCTTTTTCGACGGTCGACAGACGATGGGCAATGACGATGGTCGTGCGCCCTTTCATCACTTCATCGAGCGCCGCCTGAATATGGCGCTCAGACTCCGTGTCGAGCGCTGATGTGGCTTCGTCCAGGATAAGTATCGGCGCATCTTTCAGAAGCGCTCTGGCAATGGCCACCCGCTGCCGCTGACCGCCGGAGAGCAGCACGCCGTCGTCGCCGACAATGGTCGCAAGCCCCTCAGGCAGGTCTTCGATGAACTCCCTGGCATGCGCGCGCTCGACAGCTTCTTCAACTGCCGCCGGGTCGGACGCAGACAATCCGCCATAGGCAATGTTTCTGGCCAGCGTGTCGTTGAAGAGCGTGACCTGCTGGTTGACCAGGGCGATCTGGTCGCGCAGGGCGCGCAGGGTAAA
>JAUIKX010000064.1 GCA_030430515.1 Gammaproteobacteria bacterium
CATGTTCGGCGCGCAGATGCAGAACCCCGAGCAGGGTCTGGAGCAGATGCGCGCGCTCGGTGTCGACCGGATCATGGTGCCCGCATTCGCATTTGCCGGTCCAGGTGGACTGGACCGAATGAGTGCGTTTGCGGAGCGGCTTATTCCGCTCGCTCGGGGTTGACCTCGTAGCTGTCGGTCAGGGCCTGGTAGGTCAGCTGTTTGAACTCAGCCCTCAGCTGCGTCAGGTGCGGCAGGCTCTGCACCATGAACACGCCGATGAGTTGTTCCTGTGGGTCAACCCAGAAGCCGGTACCGGCTGCGCCACCCCAGCTGTATTCGCCCGCTGAGCTGATTTCGCCCTTGTCGCCCGGGTTCAGTACCACCTGAAATCCCAGACCGAAACCCACGCCGCTTCGTCCCAGCCCCATGGCCAGTTCGCCAAGGTGATTGATGGTCATGAACCGAACGGTTTTCGGTGAGAGCAGGCGCACGCCGTCCAGGGTGCCACCATTGAGCAGCATCTGCGCAAAGCGAAGGTAGTCGCGAGCCGTACCGATCATGCCGATGCCGCCACTTTCGAGGGGGGAGCCATCGATGTAGCCGGAGCTGAGACTTGCGTCGGCCACAACCAGGCCCGGGCCGGTGGGCTTTTCGCCGAAACCTTTCGGGCTCACGCCTTCCGGGGCGTACATCTGGGCGAATCTCGGCAGGTCTTCGGGCGGTACCTGAAAGCCGGCATCTTCCATGCCCAGCGGCGCAAACAGGCGCTTTTCGAGAAATTCACCGAAGCGCATGCCGCTCAGCACCTCAATGAGCCGCCCCTGCACCGCAACCGCAACGCTGTAGTGCCACTTACTGCCCGGTTCGTACTGCAGCGGAATCTGGCCGAGACGCGTGACGAACTCAGCAAGGTTGCCGTCGAACAGGGGATATCCTGCTTCCCGGTACAGCGCGTCGACTTCTGTGTTGCCGAAGGAGCCATAGGTGAAGCCGGCGGTATGGCGAAGCAGGTCATGGATGGTGGGTTGTCTGGCGGGCTTTCGGGTCTTCCCGGCGAGAGCATCGTCGCCGCTGCCCACACCACGGCTGATGGTGCCATCGGACACGACGCCCGTGGCACTGTCAGCTGTGGAAAGCGCCACTTCGAGGTCGGCGAGTTCCGGGATGTACTTGGCGACCGGATCGGTGAGCGCGAAGCGACCCTCCTCGTAGAGCATCATCAACGCGGTGGAGGTGATGGGCTTGCTCATGGAGTACCAGCGGAAGATCGTGTCCTCGGTGATGGGCCGCTGGGCTTCACGGTCGGCCATGCCCCAGGTTTCGTTGAAGACGACCTTGCCGTTGCGGGCGATGATGCCGCTGCCGCCGACCATCTCGCCACGATCTACTGCCTGCTGCATGTGGGTGGAGAGGCGTTGCAGCCGCTCGCTCGAGAAACCTTCCCGTTCGGGGCGGGTTTCTTTGATTTCTGCGGTCTGGGCGCTGAGCGCGATGAGCAGGAAGACGCTTAAGAGGCCGGATGTTCGCATGATCGACCGCATGTCAGATCAGCACCGTGATCAGGATGGCGCCCACCAGCGTAGCGATCGCGGTGGGTGTTCTCAGGCCTTTGGAGGAAATGCCCAACCAGAACCCTGACAGAACCACGAATAGCAGGCCGGCGGCGGTCAACTTCTGAAACGTTTTGAACGCACCGGGTCCGTGGCCCTTGTGGAGTTCGATCAGCCGCTTCTGAAGGCTGGGTTCGTTGTAGCTTGCGCTGACTCCGCCTTTACCCAGCGAAAACTGGTAGTGCGGCTCCGAGGTGGGGCGCGTAAACAGGTTTGAGCCGGCTACTTTGACGTACTCGAATTCGAAGTCGATGCCGGCCGCTTTAAGAGCCGATGACAGGTCCGCCTTCAATGTCGGAGATTTCGGGTCAAGCCGCAAGGACGGGTCGATGTCTATCGGCGTCTGTGCGACGTCACCTTTGTATCCCAGGAGGTACAAGCCGCCGGATACGGCGACCAGCAAAAATACCGGTGCCAGTACGGCGGCTGTGTACAGGTGCATTTTGATCCACAAGCTGCGTGACATGCTGATTCGCTTTTCCAGTTGGGCGGTGTGTATTCTGCAATCAGAGGGGCATGGATACCACCAGGCATAGCGGTAGTCAGTCGGTGACCTCGAGTTTCCAGCGGTGGGTGCCGATTGTGTGGCCGGATCGCTCGAAACGCAGAACGAGTTCGTAGTCTCCCGGCTGCAGATCTTTCAGGCCGACAATGCGTTGTTTGGATTTGAATGTACCCGCGCGCCGCTTCTCGGAGTGCACCAATTGGTGCATGACCCGCCGACCATTCTGGTACACATCTGCAATCTCGTCGATTTGCACGGTGCCGCTGATGCCGCTGAGCGCAAAGGCGCCGTTGTACCCCGCGTTTCGCGAAAAACGACCCGTTCCCTGTCTTTCGTGGGTGGCGACTTTGACAGCGCGAACCCTGCCGCCGGGTACGGCGCGAGGGGCTTGCCGCTCTAACGTCTGGTTTGACTGGATGGGCTCTGACTGCACCGTTGGCTTCAGGAGATCCGCCGGTTCGTGCCCGGGGTTGATGGCGACGGGTTGGCTCGGCGGAGTCGTCACCGGGTTGCCCTGCGTCTGGCGCTCTGGAGTGGTGCTGCCGTGTTCGACGATCGGTCCGCTGCCGCCGCCGAACGGTGAGACGACCTGTCCGGCCGGAGCCTGTTGCACGGAGCTGATGGTTGGACGTTGCTGTGCCTGGTCATTTTCAATGTTGTCGCTGCCTGAACCCAGAAACGCGTATGCGCCGGCGACCACCAGCAGCGCCGCGGCGACGCCAAGACCAATCTGCGTTTGGGTGGCATTCAGGTCGGGGAGTTGCAGGGTTCGCTTACCGCCCTCAGCGGTTTTGTTGCCGGCGCTTTCGGCGGCCTCGGGATCCGGCAGGATCATGGTATTGCGCCGTCGGGTGGGACTGGCTGCCGGTATGCAGCGCCGCAGCGCGTCGTCGAATTCTGCGGCGGTCTGGAAACGTTCGGTGGCGTCTTTGTTGAGCGCCCGGCGTACCGTTAGCTGTAGCGCCTGGGGGATTTTGCCGTTGGTGAGCTCATCCAGCGATCGCGGCACGTCTTCCACATGTGAGCGCATCAATTCGAAGTCGCTATTGCCCTCGTACGGCAGGTTGCCGCTCAGCAGTTCAAACAGCACGATGCCGAGAGAGTAGAGGTCGGTGCGCGGGTCCACGGGCTTTCCCAGGATCTGCTCGGGCGCCATGTATGCGGGTGTGCCCACCACGCTCCCCGCGCGGGTCAGCCGCGTGCCTTCAACCAGGTGCGCAATGCCGAAGTCCAGCACCTTTACCACCTGATTCGTATCGATCATGATGTTGCCGGGCTTGATGTCTCTGTGCACCACTTTATTTTCGTGCGCATAGCCCAATCCATGCAGCGCCTCCCGGGTCATCCACACGGCTTCCTCGGGGTCGAGGGCGCCGGTCTTGCGTAGTCGGGTGCCGAAAGGCTCGCCGTCGATGTACTCCATGACCAGGAACAGTCGGTCGTCTTCGCGGAAGAATCGGTAGACGGTTGCGATGTTGGTGTGAGCGAGCTTTGCCAGGGTGCGCGCCTCGTTGCGGAAGCGAACGGCCACCTCTTCGAGATCTGACAGTTCGGGGCGGACGCACTTAATGGCGACGTCGCGCTCGAGTTCGAGATCAACGGCCCGGAATACCTCTCCCATGCCGCCACCGCCGATGCGCTCGGTGATCTCATACTGGTCGATCACGGTGCCTATCATTGTCGATCTGTCCGTCCTTGAGAGTCCAAGCCTACCGGACATTAGGCGCATTTGCGCCTGCCGGCGGGTCAGGGGGCGCGCAGGGCGTCCGTCAGCCGTTTCAGAAGCGCGTTCAATTGCCCGATTTCGCGGTCGGAAAAGGTCTCTGTGGCACGGCGATAGATCTGGCTGGCCGCGGAGCGAATGGTTTGCACGGCCTGAGCGCCTTCATCCGTCAGGTGTACGTCGGTGCGCCGGGCGTCTTCAGAGTTGACGCTCAATCGAACCAAGCGCTCCCGTTCGAGCCGTTGCGCAACCCGGGTCATTGTCGAGAGTTTCATGACCGCCCGGTCGGCAATCTCCGAAATTGTGCTGGGACTCTTCTCATGCAGAATCATCAGTACGCGCCATCGGGGCAGATCCATACCCACGGCTTTCAGCGACTGCTGCATGCGCTGCTGGTAGATGCCTTCCACCTGCGCGAGTCGGTAGAACGGTGAATGCTCCAGAAGAAAATCACTGGAGGCAGGGTCGGCACGTTTCCTGGACTGCGCGTCTGTCTGGCTCATTAGTTGATATTTCACGTGATTTATCTTTGAATTGGAAGCCTGAATTTCGGGTGGGGGTGCCTTTTGGCAGAGCGTTCTTTCGTCAGTGAGGTGGCGCAGCTTCGTCTCGGCGAGGGTGACACGTTTCGCGGTGAGAACATTCTTGCGGTGACCAAGGCGCTGCTCGAGTGTGGCGTGGCCTACATCGGCGGCTATCAAGGGGCGCCGGTTTCTCACCTGATGGACGTGTTCGCCGACGCGCAGCCGTTGCTCGATGAGCTGGGGGTGCGCTTCGAGTCGAGCGCCAGCGAAGCGACGGCTGCCGCCATGCTCTCAGCCTCCATCAATTACCCGCTGCGTGGCGCGGTAACGTGGAAGTCCACAGTAGGCACCAACGTCGCATCCGATGCGCTTTCCAACCTTGCTTCCGCAGGGGTCCGGGGCGGCGCGCTGATCATCCTCGGCGAGGACTACGGCGAAGGCGCCAGCATCATGCAGGAGCGTACGCACGCGTTTGCCATGAAATCGCAGATGTGGCTTCTGGACCCGCGGCCGGATCAGGCACAGCTGGTGGACAGCGTGCGTCTTGGCTTTGAGCTGTCGGAGGCCAGCAACACGCCGGTGATGCTGATGATGCGTATTCGCGCCTGCCACATGCATGGCTCTTATCCGGCGCAAGACAACGTCGCGCCAGCCTTCACGACGCTGGATGCGCTCGACCACCCGGAGCGCGATGTCGAGCGCATCATTCTGCCGCCTTCCACCTACGCTCAGGAACAGCAGAAGATCAACGAGCGCTGGCCGAACGCGGTGTCGTTCATTTGTGAGCATCAGATGAATGAGTTGCGGCTGGGTGCACGCAGCGATGTGGGCATCATTGTTCAGGGCGGCCTGTTCAATGCCTTGAGCCGGGCTCTGGCGGTGCTCGGCGAAGGCGACTACTTCGGCAACAGCGATGTGCCGGTTTATGTGCTCAACGTGACATACCCTCTGGTGCCGGATGAAATCGAGGATTTTGCGCGGGGTAAACACAGCATACTCATCGTTGAAGAAGGTCAGCCAGAGTTCATCGAGCAGGCGGTCAATCAGATCCTGCGCCAGGCGGACATCGGTACAAAAGTATGCGGTAAAGACGTGTTGCCCATGGCAGGCGAGTACACCACGGGTGTGATTCAGAACGGACTTGAGCGGTATCTGGGAAAAGGCGGAGTGAGCCAGTTCGTGCCATTGAAGGAGCTGCCGCTCAGCGAGCCGCTGCCGGTACGGCCATCGGGATTGTGCACCGGCTGCCCGGAACGCCCGCTCTTCGCATCAATGAAACTCATCGAACGGGAGCTGGGCCCACGGCATGTCAGCGCGGACATTGGCTGCAACTCGTTTGCCACGCTGCCGCCGTTCGACATGGGTGCCAGCATCATGGGTTATGGCCTGGGCGGGGCGTCCAGTGCAGCGCTTGCCGGTGATGGCCAGCGTCGGGCGATTTCCCTCATGGGTGACGGTGGTTTCTGGCACAACGGCCTGACTTCCAGCATTTCCAATGCGGCGTTCAACCAGGCAGACGGCGTTACGGTGATCGTCGATAACGGCTATGCCGCGGCGACCGGCGGCCAGGACATACCGTCGTCGCGGGGTGAAGCAGCCGCTCGCGGTATCCGGCAGTCTATCGAGAAGGCCGTGCGTGGCGTGGGCATCCGCTGGGTGCGCAGGGTGCACACCTACGATATGCAGCAGACCATGCGCACGCTGCGTGATGCGCTTACGACCAACCAACCCGGCCCCAAAGTGATCGTTGCCGAAGGCGAGTGTCAGCTAAACCGACAGCGTCGTGTTCGACCGCTGCAGGCCGCCGACCGGGCTGCCGGTCGACGTGTGCTCACAGAGCGCTTCGGGGTGGATGAGTCCACTTGTACGGGCGACCACTCGTGCATCCGTCTGTCGGGATGTCCTTCTCTGACCATCCGTGACTCCAGCGATCCGCTGCGCCGTAAGCCGGTGGCGCATGTGGACGAATCCTGTGTGGGTTGTGGTGTTTGCGGCACTGTTGCCCATGCGGCGGTGCTGTGTCCGTCTTTCTATCGAGTGACGACGATTGAGCACCCGCGCTGGTGGGAGCGTTTGTTGCAAAGGCTGAATCAGCAGGTGCTTGGCTGGCTTCTCGATCGCCGGGAGGCTGCCTGATGGATCGGCCGATTACTCTGACGATTGCGGCACTGGGCGGGCAGGGCGGCGGCGTGGTGCAGGATTGGATGGTGCGGCTTGCGCAGAATGCCGGCTGCACCGTGCAGGCGACCTCTGTGCCCGGCGTTGCCCAGCGAACGGGCGCGACGATCTACTACCTCGAGTTCTGGCCGGCCGGCGATGGGCGGCAGCCGGTCATGGGCCTCATGCCGGCAGCGGGCGTGTGCGATCTTGTCATCGCTTCGGAGCTGGTGGAAGCCGTGCGCATGGTGCAGCGTGGTTTTGTGGGCGAGGAAACGACCCTGGTCACCTCAACCCACCGCGCGTACACCATCGCCGAAAAATCCGATCCTGCTGACGGGCGCGCCGAAGAAGCCGAGCTTTGGCAGGTGCTGGAAGAGAAAGCCGGGCGCTTGCTGGCCTTCGACATGGATGCTGTTGCGAAAGAAGCCGGCAGCGTCATCAGTGCTGCAATGCTGGGTGGTATTGCTGCCGCTCAGGTGCTGCCCTTTGCGCTCGAACATTTCGAGCAGGCCATCGAGCAGGGCGGCAAAGGCGTTGCTCCGAGCCTCGCCGCCTTTCGCGGTGCGCTGGCTGCGGCCGCAGCGCCCAGGGCTGTGCAGGTCGCCGAAGTGCCGGCGCCAGCGGCGGGCGACCCCAGACTGGCGGATCTGCCGGAAGCGGTCGCTGTTGTCGCAGGGCATGCGTTACCGCGTCTGGAGGACTATCAGGACAGCGCTTACGTCGATGAATACCTGTCTCTGCTCGAACCGTTTCTGGCCTGCGATGCAGACGACTATGCATTGCCTCGCGAGGTGGCTCGGGGGCTTGCGCTGTGGATGACATTCGAAGACACCATCCGCGTTGCTGACCTGAAAACCCGACCGGAGCGGCTGAGGCCCTACCTCGAAGAGCAGCAGAACGTGGTGCGGGTGACCGAGTTCATGAAACCGAGAATGGAAGAGATCTCCGGCACGCTGCCGAGGGCACTGGGTGCCTGGCTGATGCGGTCGCCAATCGCTCGAACGCTCCTGACGCCGCTCACCAGCGGCCTGAAGATCCGCTCCACGAGCCTCTGGGGTTACGGGCTTCTCCGCGTGCTTGCCGGCATGAAACGGTGGCGGCGCGCGAGTCTGCGTTACAGTGAAGAGATGAAGGAGATCCGTAGCTGGCTGTCGTTGCTCGCGCGGCTGGCAGACAGCAATCCGACGCTGGCCCTGTCTGTCGCCGAGAGCCAGCAACTGGTCAGCGGTTACGGCGACACTCACGCGGAAGGTCTCGAAGCCTTCAGGAACATTACGGCTACAGCGGAGGCAAGCCTTTGAGCGAAAGCGTTTACGAAGCGTTCGCCGCCTCTGCGGAGGCCTGCGCAGATCACCCGTTCCTGCAGATCGTCAGCGATACGGCAGAGCGCTACGGGATTGCTCCGCAGACGTTCAGCTATGCCGGTATGCGCCAGCTGGTGGCGGATCGGGTAGCAGACTACCTCACGTTGGGGATCGAAGCCGGGCAGCGGGTGGCGCTGGCACTCGACAACCGCCCCGAATGCTTCGAGCATTGGTTGGCGCTCAACGCGCTTGGGGTTTCGGTCGTGCCGCTGAATCCCCAGTGGCGTTCGGCGGAGCTGGAATATGTGCTCGGCCATAGCGAAGCCACGCACGCCGTGTGCCTGCCTGAACGGCTTGAAGCGGTGCAGAATGTGGGAGCCTGTGCGACGGTCTCCAGTGCGGATTTCACTTCACGCGGTGCTGAGATTCCCGAGCCGTTGGGACAGAGCAACACCGAGTGCGCGCTGCTTTATACCTCCGGCACCACCGGCCGCCCGAAAGGCTGCATGCTGTCCAATGAGTACTATCTCTGCACCGGCCAGTGGTATGCCGATGTCGGCGGGTACTGCGAGCTGACCCCCGGTGCGGACCGGCTGATCACGCCGCTGCCGATGTACCACATGAACGCCATGGCCACGTCTACTATGGCCATGCTGATGACCGGCAGCTGCGTGGTGCCCATCGATCGCTTTCACCCCAGCACCTGGTGGCAGAGCGTGCGCGAATGCGATGCCACCATCATGCACTATCTCGGCGTCATGCCGGCCATGCTCATGAGCCTGCCGGAGAGCGAACAGGACCGTTCACACAACATGCGTTTCGGCTTCGGCGCCGGTCTCTCTGGCGAGCTGCATACCGCGTTCGAGAATCGCTTTGATATCTCGCTCATCGAGGCGTGGGCCATGACGGAGACCGGTTGTACCGTGGCGGTCATCGCCAGTTCCGAGCCGAGAAAAGTCGGCACCGCCTGCTTCGGCAGGCCGCCGGAGCATATGGATTATCGGTTGGTGGATGACGACGGCGTCGATGTCGCGCCCGGCACACCGGGCGAGCTCCTGGTGCGAAGAAAGGGTGCAGACGCAAACTACGGTTTCTTCAGCGGTTACCTCAAAGACGAAGACGCCACCCGGCAGGCGTGGGAAGGCGGCTATTTTCACACCGGCGATCTCGTGTACCTGGACGAAGACGGCCTCATGCACTTCGTCGATCGCAAAAAGAACGTCATACGCCGCAGCGGCGAGAACATCTCGGCGGTAGAGGTTGAGGAAGTGATGATGGAGCATCCGTCGGTTCACGCGGTGGGTGTGGCGGCAGTACCCGACGACATTCGTGGCGATGAGGTCTTTGCCTGCGTGGTGGGTGATGTTGCGGCCGCAGACTGGCCGCAAACCGCGGCTTCCATCGTCGAGCACTGCCTCGAACGGCTCGCCTACTACAAAGCGCCGGCCTACCTGGCGCTCGTCGATGCGCTGCCGCTCACCGCAACAGAGAAGATTCAGCGCGCAGGGCTCAAGGAGCTGGCTGCGCGCTTGCTGTCGGAAGGCCGCTGTGAGGATCTGCGTGAACGGAAGAGCCCACGTGGCTGAGCGGCTCCAGCAAACATACGACGATGTGGTGATTACCGCGCCGGTGACGGTGGAGTACGTGCGTTACTCCAACCGCAGCGCCCACTGGTTTCTGGCGCTGGCGCTGCGTGGGCTCATTGAGCAGGCCGGGGTGGCGAAAAGCGAGATCGATGGCCTCTGCGTTTCGAGTTTCCAGCTCGTGCCGGACACGGCCGTCGGCCTGACCCAGCACCTGGGTGTGTCGCCACGCTGGCTCGATCACATCCCCATGGGTGGTGCTTGTGGTGTTGTGGGTCTTCGCCGGGCGGCGCGAGCGGTGCAGTGCGGAGATGCCGAGATGGTGGCGTGCATCAGCGGTGACAAGAACCAGGTCGACACGTTTCGCAATCTCCTCGGAAGCTTCAGTCAGTACGCACAGGATGCAGTGTATCCCTATGGTTCGGGTGGCCCGAATGCCAGCTTCGCGTTTTTCACCGACTACTACATGCGCGAGTACGGTGTGACGCGCGAAGACTTCGGCAAGCTATGCGTGGCTCAGCGAACGAATGCGCTGGCCAACCCGAACGCGCTGTTCAAGAAGCCGCTGACGCTCGACGAGTACTTGAACGCGCGGGTGATTGCCGATCCGCTGCATCTTTTTGACTGCGTGATGCCGTGTGCGGGAGGCGAAGGTTTTCTGGTGATGCGTAAGCAGCGTGCCGAAGCGCTGGGGCTGCCATACGTGAACATTCTGTCGACCATCGAACGGCACAACGCTTTTCCGGATGATCCCATCCAGATGCGCGCCGGTTGGGCGATGGACGTGGACGACCTCTACGGTCGGGCTGACAAGACTCCGGATGACGTCGACTTTCTCTGCTCCTACGACGACTATCCGGTGATCAACGTCATGCAGTTCGAAGACCTCGGTTTCTGCGCCAAGGGCGAGGCCGGTGATTTCATCCGGGCCAATGAGTTCACCTGGAACGGCTCATTTCCGCTCAACCCTTCGGGTGGGCAGCTTTCTGTCGGGCAGGCTGGCGCTGCCGGAGGCTACCTCGGCCTCGTCGAGGCGGTTCGGCAGCTCACCGATCAACCTTCCGGATATCAGGTGCCCGACGCGAAGGTTGGGCTTGTCAGCGGTTTCGGCATGATCAATTACGACAGGGGCCTGTGCACCGCGGCGGCGCTTCTGGAGCGTGCGTCGTGACGAACCCACTGCAACCGCCGAAGCGTAAGAATCCGATCCTGCGCACCCGCCAGCCGATCCTGCCGCCGTGGACGCGCAGCCGGGTCGGGCTCGGCATGACCAGCGCTGCCGCCCGCGGCCGTTTCGAGCTGCAGCAATGCGATGGCTGCGGCGCGGTGCAGTATCCGCCAAGAGAAATGTGCAGCGACTGCCTGGGTACGGAGCTCACCTGGACCGAGATGTCGGGCCGCGGTCAACTCATATCCGAAACCCTGCTGCACCACGCCCACGACCTGTATTTCCGAGAGCGCATGCCCTGGCGGCTGGGCTACGTGAAGCTCGAAGAAGGTCCAAGTGTGGTGGCGCATCTGCACGGCGATGTGCCGGCGCCGCCCACGGCCGTGAACGTCATTGCGCGGCTCGACCGCGCCGGCCGCGGTGTGCTCATCGCCATCCCTGAACAGGAGGTACCCAACATGGCGGACGATCGCCAGCTTCGCGAGATGACCTGCGACCCGAAGTTCCGCAAGGTTCTGATTACCGACGGCAAATCGGAAACCGGCCAGGCCATGGTGCGTGAGATTGCCCGCGCCGGGGCCAGCCTCATCTGGGTGGGGCACACCGAACCCTGGAAGCAGCCGGAAGGTTTTGCGGAGCTGGCTGACATCCCGGAAGTGGAACTGATCCCGCTGGATGTCACCGAGAGCCGCAATATCCAGGAGCTTGGCAAAGCGCTCGGCGGCCGCGTGGACATTCTGATCAACACCGCGCAGGTACATCGTACCCACGGCATCACCGACCGCTACGGCACCGACGTGGCGAAAATGGAGATGGAGGTGAACTACATGGGGCTCCTGCGGCTCGCGCAGAATTTCGCGCCGGCCATGATGTCTCGTGGCGCGGACGGGCAGAACAGCGCGGTGGCGTGGGTGAACATACTGAGCGCATTTGCGCTGGCCAACTATCCAAGCCACGGCACCTATTCAGCCTCGCAGGCGGCTGCGATGAGTCTGGCCCAATGTCTGCGGGCGGAGTTCAAGCCCTCCGCTGTACGGGTGCTCAATGTGTTTCCCGGCCCCATCGACGAGCCCTGGAACCAGATGATCCCACCACCAAAGATCGCGCCTGAGCGTCTGGCGCGCGATGTGGTGGCTGCGCTCAAGGACGGCGTTGAAGATTTGTACCCGGGAGATGTAGCTCAAGAAATGTACTCGCGCTTCCGCGAAGACCCGAAAATTCTCGAAAAGGAGCTGGGCGATGGCTGATGCACCTGTGGTCTGGTTGACCGGCGGCAGTTCCGGAATCGGTGCTGAGATATGCAGCCGCCTGCTCGACAGCGGCGCGACGGTGGTGAGCTTTGCCCGGCGTGCGCCGCAGAAAGCACACCAGCGTCTGCACGCGGTTGAGGTAGATCTCACCGACACGAAAGCGGCGGCAGACGCGTTTGCCGGTGCGGCGTCGGCCTGGCCGAGCACGCGCATCATCCATAACGCCGGTGCGATTCGTGAGAAGCCGCTGGAGGATGTGTCTGCTGAAGACCTCGAACGCCTTTCGCAGCTGCATCTGGGGACCGCCATCGCCATGGTGCAGGCGGCGCTACCTGATATGAAAGCACGGAAGCATGGTCGCATCGTGCTGATGAGCACCCGGGCGATTGTCGGCCTCGAAAAACGCACGGTCTATTCCGCCACCAAAGCCGGCATGATCGGCATGGGCCGCACCTGGGCGCTGGAACTCGCGCAGCACGGCATTACCGTGAACATGGTGGCGCCCGGTCCGATTGAAGACACGGAGATGTTCCACGACGTGGTGCCGAAAGGCACGGAGCAGATCGAGCGTGTTGCCGCGCGGGTTCCTGTTGGGCGGCTGGGCCGTCCGGGTGATGTGGCGCGCGCCGTGGACTTTTTCCTGAGCGACGATGCGGATTTTGTAACCGGCCAGCTGCTGTTCGTGTGCGGCGGCACATCTGTCGGCAGCATGAGTTTTACCTGAGGAGCCTTATGAGCAGCGCGATACTCAACAGTCTTGTGGGGGCGCTCGCCGGTGGCGATGTGCGGGTGGTGGACCTCACGCAAACGCTTACGCCGGAGTTCCCGCAGCTGACCCTGCCGCCGGAGATGGGCCAGTGTCAGCCGTTCCGCATCGAAGAGGTGTCTTCGTACGACGACCGCGGGCCGAGCTGGTACTGGAACAACTTCACCTGTAACGAGCACACCGGCACCCATTTCGACGCGCCCATTCACTGGGTATCCGGCCGCAACCTGCCAAACAACTCCGTGGACACGATTCCGGCGGAGCACATGCTGGCGCCGGCGGTGGTGATCGACTGCTCGAAAGAATCGAAGCAGGACGCCGATTTTCTGCTCACCCGTGAGTTCATCGAGCACTGGGAATCCGAGCATGGCGATATTCCTACTGGCGCCTGGGTGCTCATGCGCACCGACTGGTCCACACGCCGCGACCCGAAGGAATATCAGAACTACGACGAAGAAGGTCAGCACTCGCCTGGACCCGATGCCGAAGCCGTGCGCTACATGGTGGAAAAAGACGTGATTGGCTTCGGCACCGAAGCCATCGGCACAGATGCGGGGCAGGCGCAGCATCTCAACCCGCCGTACCCTTGCCACTACTACATGCACGGCTCCGGCAGGTACGGCCTGCAGTGCCTGATGAACCTCGACAAGTTGCCACCCACAGGCTCGGTGATACTTGCTGCGCCCCTGAAGATCCGTAAAGGCTCCGGCAGCCCGCTGAGGGTGCTCGCGCTGGTGCCGGGGGACGCCGCGTGAAGCATGCGGTGGTCACCGGCGGTAACAGGGGTATCGGTGCGGCAATCGTCGCTGCCCTGGACGAAGCCGGCTATCGAACCACGGTGTTGAGCCGCTCGACCGGCGTCGATGTGACCGATGCTGAGGCTGTGCGCCGAACGTTCTCTGCTCTCGAGGGGCCTGTCGACCTGCTTGTCAACAACGCCGGCATCGCGCCGAGCAAGCCGTTTGCGCGCATGAGCGATGCAGACTGGCGGGATACCTT
>JAUIKX010000065.1 GCA_030430515.1 Gammaproteobacteria bacterium
TCAACCGGGGCACCATCGACAGTCTGTCCCGCGACGAACTGCAAGGCGTGGTGGCGCACGAGTTCAGCCACATCCTGAACGGCGACATGCGCATCAATCTGCGTCTGATCGCACTGCTGCACGGTATTCTGTTCCTGGGCATGATCGGCTACGGCATTCTGCGCGGCGGCGTGCACGTGCGCAGCAGCCGTGACCGCGGCGGCATTGGACCCGTTCTGATCGTCGCTGTGGGACTGATCGTCATCGGCTATGGCGGTACGTTTTTCGGCAAATGGATCAAGGCGGCCGTCAGCCGCCAGCGCGAGTATCTGGCCGATGCGGCGGCCGTTCAGTTCACCCGCAACCCTCAGGGTATTGCCGGCGCACTCAAAAAGATCGGTGGATCGATGTATGGCTCCGCGATGAGCAGCAGGGCCGCCGAAGAAGCAAGCCACCTGTTTTTCGGCGATGTACTGGTTCGCTCGTTCGGTGGTCTGTTCGCCACCCACCCGCCGCTGGAAGATCGTATCCGCGCCATCGAGCCGAACTGGAACGGCCAGTTCGAAACACCCGCTGCAACAGTGCCCGGAGCAAGCGCGGAGACGCGTCACACGGGCGTCGCAGGTTTCGCAGCGGGTACGACTAACCCGATTGACCAGATCGGCAGCACCGACGCGGAGGCTCTGGATCACGCTCAGTCCCTCATCCAACAGATCGGCGTCACACTCATGGATGCCGCTCACGACCCGTATGTCGCTCGCGCACTGATCTACGCGATGCTCGTCGGCAACGGCAGCATCGCCACTCGACAGCTGCAATTCATCGACAGGCAGGCAGAGCCAGGCGTGCCCGAGCACGTCGAATCCCTTCGGCAAGCCATCGACGGCCACGACGAGCTGCAACGTATCGCCTTGATCGAACTGTCCGTCCCGACTCTGAAGGCGCTTTCTCCACAGCAGTACCAACGCTTCATGAAGAACGTTTCGGCCCTCATCAAGGCGGACGACAAGGTGGAGCTCTTTGAGTGGGTGCTGTATCGCGTGCTCAGCAAGGAACTCGCGCCACACTTCGGCAAGACAAAACCACCGCGCACCAGATACCGCACTCTGAAGTCCGCCGCAGACCATACGAGGGTGGTTCTCAGCGCGGTTGCACTGGCTGCACAGGCCGACCGCGAGACCCTCCGGGAGCAGCTCAAGTGGCTGGACGCGGCAGACGACGAAGCAGCGCCATTTTTCGACCTTGCCGAGCTGAATACCGCTCTGGGACAATTGCGCCACCTGCACCCACTGAAAAAACCCATCCTCCTCAAAGCTGCGAGTTCAATGGCCACCAGAAACCTTACCCCACAGTCCGGCGCGCTTCTGCATGGCATTGCCGCAACCATGGATTGCCCACTGCCGCTGGCTGCCGTCAGCCGATGAGCGAAGACAACGAGATCGACCGTCAGCTGGCAGCGCTGGACCTGGGCTCCAACAGTTTTCACCTCATCGTCGTGCAGGAATCCAACGGCCGGGTACAGGTCGTCGACAAGTACAAGGAAATGGTGCGCCTGGCCGACGGGCTGCAGGAGGATGGCGTTCTTCATCCCAAGGTGGAGAAACGAGCGCTCCATTGTCTGGAGCGCCTGGGGGAACGTCTGCGCGGCCTGCATCCAGACAACGTGCGTGTGGTGGGCACCAACGCGCTACGCCAGGCAAAGAACTCGGAAGAGTTCATCGATCGGGCGACGGAGCTGCTCGGTCATGAGGTCGAAATCATCTCCGGGCGTGAAGAAGCGCGCCTGATCTACCTGGGCGTCTCGCACAACCTGGAAGATTCGCACGACCGACGGCTGGTGGTGGATATCGGCGGCGGCAGCACCGAGCTCATCGTCGGTCGGGATTTCCAGCCGCAGGAAATGGAAAGCCTGCACATGGGATGCGTCTCCATGTCGGCTGCCTGGTTTCCCAAAGGCACGATCGATGAAGACAACTTCAGCGCGGCGGTAGACGCGGCCAGACAGGAGCTCGAACCGGTCAGCCGGCAGTTCCACCACAACCAGTGGGACAGCGCCATCGGCGCATCGGGCACCATCGTTACCATTCAGCAGATTACCAACACACTGCAGAGCGACGAAGGGGTGATCACCCGGGAAGGTCTGGAAAATCTGTCCGACGAGATCATCGGTTGCGGCCACGTCGACAAAATCGACCTCCCACACCTGTCGAGCGAGCGGAGGCCCGTATTTGCCGGCGGTGTCGCCATTTTGAAAGCGATCTTCGAAGAGCTTGGCGTTGAAACCATGCACACCTCCGGAGGTGCACTGAGGGAAGGGCTCATTCAGGATCTGCTCGGCCGCGTTCACCGGCACGACATCCGCGACACCACGGTCGGCAATCTGAAGAAGCGCTACCACATCGACAAACGCCACAGCGACCGCGTTCGAGACCTCGTTATCGCCCTGCACGCGCAGAGCGCAGCGGCATGGCAGCTGACAGATGCCGACCACGCCATGACGCTCCGATGGGCTGCAGAGCTGCACGAGATCGGCATGGACATCGCGCACAGCCAGTACCACAAGCACGGCGGTTATCTACTTCTTAACATGGATATGCCCGGATTTTCGAACCTCGATCAGAAACGGCTGGCCCTACTGGTGCGCGCACACAGGAGAAAGGTGCCTCTGGATCTTTTCGAAGGCAGCAACCGCGAGCAGTGGTTACGCCTGGCTGTGCTGCTGCGTCTGGCCGTGGTGCTGCGGCGCTCGCGCCTGAACCAGCATCTGCCTCACATCAATGTCGTCGCCGAGGATGACTCCCTGACCGTGCAGCTCCCGAAGAGCTGGCTCGACAAGCATCCGCTGACACGCCTGGACCTACAGCAGGAGGCGGACTACCTGCAGGTGATTCCGCTGGAGCTGATCGTCGAAGAGTGCTGACCGTCAGTCAGCCGCTCAGGTTCTGCAGCAGCGTTTCCTGTGCCGACATGCGTTTGGCACGCCCCTGCTTGACCTGCTGATAGGAGCCGTCCGGTTGCAGACACCAGGCCTGGCAGTTGTCGGCCAGATAAAGGTCGAACGCTTCACTGATCACACGCTTGCGCAGACTTTCGTCCTCAATGGGAAAACAGGTTTCCACACGATTGAAAAAGTTGCGCCCCATCCAGTCGGCAGACGAGAGATACACCTTCGGCTCACCACCATTCTCAAAGCAGAAAACCCGGGTGTGCTCGAGAAAGCGACCGATGATGCTGCGCACTTCAATGTTCTCGGAAACGCCTTCGATACCGGGGCGCAACGCACAGATGCCGCGCACGATGAGCCTGATCTCTACCCCTGCACAGGACGCCTGATAAAGCGCCTGAATGACCCGTGGCTCAATGAGCGAGTTCATCTTCGCCATGATGCGCGCCTTTTTGCCTTTACGCGCCGCTGCGGTTTCGGCCTCGATCATATCGACCATCGTCGCATGCAGTGAGAAAGGCGCCTGAATGAGCTTACGCATCTTTGGCTGCTTGCCCATGGAGGTGAGCTGAGCAAAAAGCCTCTGTACGTCATCGCCAATATCCGCATCACACGTCATGAGCCCATAATCGGTATACAGACGCGACGTACGTATGTGGTAGTTACCGGTGCCGAGATGCACGTAACGGCGCAGGCTGCGACCCTCGCGACGGATCACCATACTCATTTTCGCATGGGTTTTGAGACCCACCACGCCGTATACCACCTGTGCGCCGGCTTTCTGCAGGTGGGTGGCGAGTTCAATGTTCGCCTCTTCGTCGAAACGGGCGCGCAGCTCGATCACCACGAGCACCTCTTTTCCCGCAGTCGCCGCGTCCACAAGCGCCTGAACAATCGCCGAGTCGGTGCCGGTTCTGTAAAGCGTCTGCCGCACGGCGAGCACTTTCGGGTCGGCCGCGGCCTGGCGCAGAAACTCCACCACCGGAGCGAAGCTCTCAAACGGATGGTGCAGCAGGATGTCGGCCTTGCGAATGGCCGAAAATACGTTGGGCGCAGAACGCAGACGGTCAGGCACGCTGGACGAAAAGCCTGGATACTTCAGGTCCGGACGATCCACCAGGTCAGGCACCGCAGCCAGACGCATGAGATTTACCGGGCCGTCGCAATGGAACACCTCTTCCCGTCCCAAGCCGAATTGCGCCGCAAGAAATGCACTGACCTCTTCCGGGCAATCCGAGTCCACTTCAAGACGCACTGCGTCCCCATAGCGCCGGGAAGAAAGCTCTCCCTCGATCGCTCTCAGGAGATCGTCGACGGCTTCGGTATCGACGAACAGATCGCTATTACGGGTGACGCGGAACTGAAAACAGCCGGTGGACGACATGCCGGGAAACAGATCGTTCACATGCTCCTGAATGATGGAGGATAGGAGCACGAACTCGTTGGGTACGGTAGCGCAGCTTTCCGGCAACGCAACCACCCTCGGAAAAGCTCTGGGCGCCTGAATGATCGCTCGGCCGCTATTACGTCCGAATGCATCCTTACCTTCCAGCGTAACGATGAATGCCAGGCTTTTATTGATGACATCCGGAAATGGATGCGCCGGATCGAGCGCCATAGGGCTCATGATCGGCTGGAGCTCCCGATTGAAATAGCGTTTGATCCAGGAGCGCTGCTTGCCGTTCCAGTCTTTCGGGTCGAGAAAGCGGATACCCTGCAGATCAAGCAGCGGCAGCAGCGTGTCGTTGAGCACCTCGTACTGCTCGCGAACCAGCTCGCGAACCACTTCGTTGATGCGCCTGAGCTGCTCCGAAGGCGACATATTGTCCGGCCCGGTCTGCACCGAGCCGTAAGCTTCCTGCTGCTTGAGGCCGGCTACGCGGATCTCAAAGAACTCATCCTGCACTGAGCTGGCGATGCAGAGAAAGCGCAACCGTTCGAGAAGCGGCACCTCCCCGTCGGTTGCCTGAGCAAGAACGCGCCGACAGAACTCGAGCTGCGAAAGCTCGCGATTGATGTAAAGTTCCGGCGCGGAAAAGTCGGTTGAGTTTGGCTCCATAACCGCAGGAGTCTAGCATGCGACCCCACAGCAAATTATGACAGAGCGATGAAAGACAAAGTCTACGCCGAACCTCAGAAGTATCTGGTGGACTTCACCTTTGACGAGTCCGTCGCCGCCGTGTTTCCGGACATGATCCGGCGCAGCGTGCCCGGCTACGAAGTCGTCGTACCGATGACCGGCTTGCTCGCCGCCAGAGCACTGGGCGACGGCGATCATGCCTATGATCTCGGCTGCTCCCTCGGCGCCAGCACGCTTGCCGTGCTGGCTCAGCTCGGCGACCGGAACGTACGCATCACCGGGGTCGACAATGCGCCCGCGATGCTCGAACAGGCAACCCGCAACATCGACGACTCCCGGGTTCACTTTCTCGAAGCGGATGTACGAACCATGACATTCGAACCCGCAAAGGTCGTGCTCAGCAACTGGCTGCTGCAGTTCGTGCCTCCGAACGAACGCCGCCCCCTGATCGAGCGTATCGCCGAGGCGATCACCCCGGGCGGTTGCCTTCTCCTCAGCGAAAAAGTCTGCTTCGACGACCAGGCACAGCAGTCGTTCTTCGAGGACACACACCACGCGTTCAAGCGGGCTAACGGCTATAGCGACCTGGAGGTCAGCCAGAAGCGTTCCGCCATTGAGAACGTGATGATTCCAGACCCCATCGAAACGCATGTGAGCCGCCTGAAAAACGCCGGGTTCACAACGGTGCAGCCCTGGTTCACCTGTCTGAACTGGGTGTCCATGGTCGCCTGGCGGTGAACGCTCGGACGTTGATCGAAACCCAGCAGCTCGCGATCGGCACAGAAGTTCCGGAATGGCGCCCGTTTCTCGAACAGATCTCTGCGCGCTTCAGTGCGGAGCATCACGGAGACTATACCGTCTGGGCCGAGGCGATCGGCCAACTGCCGGAGCAGCTCATTGCGCTTCATCCCTGGCGCAAGGGGCCGTGGCAGTTCGGTGACATTCATGTCGACACCGAATGGCGTTCCGACTGGAAGTGGCAAAGAGTTGCCCCCCATCTCGACCTGACCGGACATCGGGTGCTGGATGTGGGCAGCGGTAACGGCTATTTCGGCTGGCGCATGCTCGAAGCTGGCGCGCGGTTCGTTCTGGGCGTGGACCCGACCCTGCTCTTCTGCATGCAACATCTCGCTGCTACCGCTCTGCTCGGGCCGGCGCCCAACCATGTGATTCCAGCCCGGCTGGAAGAGCTACCGACAGGACCGCGCTTCGACACGGTTCTGTCCATGGGCGTGCTTTACCACCGCAAGGACCCTGTGGATCACCTGAGCCGGCTCGTCAGGTTGGCCGAAAAGCAGGTGCTGATCGAGACTCTGATCGTTGAAAGTGAGCATTCACTCAGGCCAGAAGGTCGATATGCTCGAATGAGAAACGTACCGGTCGTGCCAACCGTTGCTGACACCGCCCGTTGGATGACCGAAGCTGGGCTGAAGGACGTTCAGTGCGTCGACATCACGCGCACCACGACCGACGAGCAGCGCGGCACCGAGTGGATGCGCTTCGAGTCTTTGCGGGAAGCGCTCGACCCCACCGACGAGCACCGCACTATTGAGGGACACCCAGCGCCGGTGCGGGCGGTACTTCTCGGACAGGTTGAACGGCCCGGCCGCCGGGGATAGTGTTCGATCATGTTCGGCATCATCCCATTCCGGTTCCGTTTTCGCGGGCGCATCAGACGGCTCTTTGAGATCTATCTGTGTTTTCTCGATCAGGCCCCGGCTGCGCTGCATCCGGCGCAGATCGCCAAGCTCACCGGCATTCCGTTCATTACCGTCAACACGCACCTGGAAAGCTTGCCTGAGCTGTTCGTCAAACTGCCCAGGCGATCCGATGGTCTGACCCGCTACCGCCTGACCAGCGCGGCAACAGCGCAGAGTCCGGAGGAGGTCGAGAAAATGTTGGTCAGCGGGGCACGCCGGGAGTCTCTACTGCTCTGGACCTTCGGCCTGATGATTCTGTGCCTGTTCGTCATCGTATTCGTCATCGTTTCACCGATCTTTCAGTAGGAAATATGCCCGAGTCACTCACCCAGGAGCTCGAGTCGCTGCGCGATCGTGCCAGCGCTTTCGCAGCAAAATTCGCCGATTCAAACGACCGGGAGGAAATCGTTGCCGCCTCCCGTGCCGAAGGTTTCTTCACCATGACCCAACCCAAAGCGTTCGGTGGCACCGAGGCATCCAACCTGGCGCTCACCGTTGCCCGCGAAACGCTCGCCGCTGCAAATATGCAGGGGTTGGCGCATGTCTTCGGACCGGGACCGGGCGTACTGGCCGCCTGCGGCGAGCCTCTGGCGTCATCGCATCTCGCACCGATGCTGTCCGGCAAAAAACGCGGCGCTTTCGGCTTTACGGAGCCGGACGACGCTGCTCCAACCGTTGCCGTGCCGGTGGATGGCGGTTACCGCGTGAATGGACGCAAGTCCTACGTCACCGGCGGCGCCAACGCTGACTTCATCAACACACTGGTGCAGATCGACGGATCCGGCCCGGCCATGGTGGTCATCGACAAGGACGCTCAAGGGGTCAATCTCGAGCGGCGCTTTTCCTCTCTGGACGGCAGCCACCACGCAGCTTTTCATTTCGATGACGTCTTCGTTCCGGCAACGAATCTGATCGGCGAACCCGGATCGGGCATGCCCCGCGCCATGCGGCAGATCGGCGACACCCGCCTCGCCATCGCCGCCAACTGTTGCGGCTTCAGCATCTGGACGGTGAATTTCGTCGAGTCGCACATCAGGCAACCAGACCGCACCGGCGAACCCAGGGCTGCGAAGGAAGGCGTGCGCCTGCGCTATGCCGACCTGCGCATCAAGGCATTCGCTGCCCGCAGCATGCTGTACCGAACCGCGAGGCTCGCCGACAGCGGCGAAAACATCGTCAACGAGGCCATTTGCTGCAAAGTCTTCGCTACGGAAACGATCGGTGACATCGTCGATACGGCCATACAGCTCGTGGGTGGCAGCGCCCTTGTAGAGGGGCATCCGCTGGAAGCCATGTACCGCAGGGTTCGCGCCCTGCGTCTCGCTGAAGGTGCGAGCGATGTACTCAGGCTGAATCTGGTGAGGGGCAACATCGACCTCGGCAAAGGTCGCCTTTAAGTAGCCCGCTACAATGGCTCGCCCTTGGCGCCGTGGCGCTGACGGTTCTCCTCTTTCGAGGCAGCCGATTTCTTCAACAGAATCAGCATCGAGCCCGTACCGCCGAGCTGCCGGGTGGCACTGACAAACGCATTCACCAGATCGTGCGCTTCGAGCCACGCCGCAACGTAGCTTTTCATGCGCGCCGGCGTCGCGCTCTTTTCACCCCGCCCATGGCTGATGAGCACGCAGCGGGCACCGCTTTCATGGCTGCGTACGAGAAACTCGTGAACCAGGCGGCGGGCCGCCTTGATCCGCTCGCCGTGAAGATCGAGCATCGCCGCCACGTCGTAGTGCCCCTTGCGCAGCCGATCCATGACAAGATCCTGAACCCCCTCTTTCTTCCATTGCACAAAGTCTCGCGGCAGGAGCGGTGGCACTTCTCCGAGTGTCAGCTCTCCCGGCACCGGCGGCGGCTTGATGCCGAGCGCGTTCTTGCGCGCCTCCTCCTTCGCCGCATCAGATGGGGGTGTTTTCTGCTGCGGTACGACGGCTTTCGTATTCTTGAGCGGAACCACATCGGACATCGCTGCCCGGAAATCGTCGAAATCGTCGGCCATCAGAGCAACGGAATACTCGGGTACTGAGCGGAACGGGTATCGGGAATCGAGCGGTTCTCTCGATCGTGATAGGTGAACACCGCGGAGAGCTTGACCGTTCCCGTGCGGTTCTTGCCAGCCGCGTGAAAGAGCCGGCTATGAAAAAACAGCACATCACCGGCCTCCAGCTCTACCGGCACCGCCTCGCGGATGAGTTTCTTGTTTTCCTCGATTTCCGGACGAAGAAAGAGGGCGGCGTCCAACCGCCCGCGGTCTAAAGACAGCAGGTGGCTACCGGGAATCACCCGCAATGCGCCGTTTGCAACGGTTTCGTCACCGAGCGCCAGCCACATGGAGACGAGTTCCGGTCGGTCGAAGGACCAGTAACGCACATCCTGGTGCCACAGCGTTGCGCTGGAATAACCCGGATGTTTGGTCATGACGCAGTTGTGATGGCACTGCGACAGCATCGGCTCGTTGATACCTAGCGCCTGCAGCTGCTCAGCCACATCCGCGGCTGCGGAGAACCCTCTCAAACGGGAGAACCGCGAGTAGGCGCTGAGGAGTCGCCGCGGCGTGGCGCCGCCTTCCGACTCGCGGTTGCTCGGTGCCCCCGGATACCCAACGTCCGCCTCAAACTCGGCAGGCGTCAGCAACGGATCGAGCTGCTCCTCAATCTGTGAACGCACGCGAGCGCAGAAGGTGCGGTTGCGAAATCCACGCACGACCAGATAACCATTTGCAGCGAAGGAGGAGCTGCTCAAATTCAGTGCCGTACTCATCGAAGCCGTTCCAGCAACCTACTTACTTCATCTGCATTTCAATGGATTTCAGCGTCTTATCGCTATAGGGCGGACGCAGCCCGGCCATTTCCGCGACGTTCACCGCTGTCTGTTTGAACACCGCTTTGGCGTGACTGAAACGCCTGAAGCCATCGACGCCATGGTAGGAACCCATGCCGGACGGACCAACACCACCGAACGGCAGGTCTTCCTGGGCGACGTGCATGATCACATCATTGGTTGTCACACCACCCGATGTCGTTCTGGTGAGCACCTGCTTCTCTTCCGCAGAATCGTTACCGAAGTAGTAAAGCCCAAGCGGCCGCGCATGATCGTTGATGTAATCGAACGCCTCCGTCACATCTTTGTAGCGTTTCACCGGCATCACCGGTCCGAAAATCTCATCCTTCATAACGTCGAGGTCGTCTGACGGATCGAGAACCAGCGTGGGCGGTATCTTATGGTGCGGCTGCTGTCTGAAATCTTCTCCTGCGGGATTGATTTCCACCACCTCGGCACCCGCTGCTTTCGCCTGTTCGATATACCCCTGTATGCGCTCATAGTGGCGTTCATTGACCACGGATGTGTAATCGTCGTTGTCCAGAAGGGTCGGGAACATCTTCTCCACGGATTGCCGGGTCGCCGAAACGAAGTCCTGCATACTTTCCTGAGGCACGAACACGTAGTCGGGCGCCAGGCAGATCTGCCCCGCATTCATCATCTTGCCGGCCATAATGGCGTCTGTGGTCTTCTGCATGCTCGCAGAGCGGCTGACGATCACCGGCGACTTGCCACCGAGTTCCAGGGTAACCGGCACCAGGTTGTCGGCGGCGGCCCGCATGACGTGGCGCGCAACCGAAGTAGCCCCGGTGAACAGCAGGTGATCGAAAGGCAGGCCGGAAAAATCGGCTCCGGTCTGCGGCCCACCGGTCACCACGGCAATTTCGCTTTCATCGAAGGTCGTTGCGAATATTTCCGCCATAACCTCGGACGTGGCGGGTGTGTACTCACTGGGTTTGATCATCGCGCGGTTGCCTGCAGCGAGAATCCCTGCCAACGGCGAGAAAGTCAGGTTTACCGGAAAGTTCCAGGGGCTGATGACCCCCACGACCCCCAGAGGCTGGTAGTCGATTCGTGCCTTGGCACCAAGCAGATTCAGAGGAAACGGCCCAACACGGCGTCTTTCCGGTCGCATCCAGCTGCGAAGGTGCTTCTGCGCGTGGCGCAGCGGCCCGATCGACGCGGCAATATCGGTGAACAGCGACTGCGTTGCGCTGCGATGGCCAAAATCCTCCGACATGGCCTGCACCAACCGGTCCTTGTGATTGAGCAGCAGGGCAATGGCCCGCTCAAGCCGATCGTTGCGGGTGCGTGCCTCGACCTCGCCCTCCGCCAGGTAGGAACGGCGCTGCATATCAAGTATCTCGAGCATGCGCTCGCGAGATGTTTCCTCGAAGCTCATGGGAACCTCCCAGAAGTTTGCCTGAGCTCAATATACACCAGGGCCCTGGACCTCTGGCACCCAGGTCACTCCGGGTGTCCGTACCGCTCCAGCATCGAGGAAAGCATGTCGATTTTTATCGGCTTGCTGGCGTAGTCATCCATGCCGGCTTCAAGACAGGCTTCTCTGTCTCTCGCCATGGCGTTAGCCGTCATCGCGACAATGGGGATGTGCTCATCGTCTTCGAGGCTGCGGATGCGCCGGGTGGCTTCGAGGCCGTCGAGCTCCGGCATCTGACAATCCATGAAAATGATGGCGTAAGGAAACTCCCGCCACATCTGCACGGCTTCTTCACCGTTGGCCGCAATATCCACACGACAGCCGAGCTTCTCCAGCATCCGGCCAGCAACTTTCTGGTTGACGACATTGTCTTCCGCCAGAAGCACTCTGATCCCGTCGAGCAGTTTCTGTTCACCCGGCGACGCATCGAACGACTGCTCATCGGACACACCCCACTGCCCCAGCATCGCCCGTTCAGCGAGCACAGCGAGCTGGTCCCGCATCACCGGCTTCACCGCGCGAACTAGCTCGCCGACGAGCGGCACTTCGGATGAGGACAACATCAGAACGCTGAGCTTTTTCAGAGTGTCATCGTCACGGATTGCCCTCAGCAGCTCCATGCCGTCCATGCCCGGCATATGGTAGTCGAGCACCGCCAGGTCATAAGGATCAGCGCGCAGCCGTTCGAGCGCTTCAACCCCTCCCGAAGCCACAGCAGGCTCCGCACCCATGCTGGCAAACATGCCGGACAGAATGTCCTGACCAACCGGGTTGTCATCTACCACCAGCACTCGCTTACCCTGCATCGAGGCAGCGGCAGCCGGCACCTGAAGCTCAGCTGCGGAGGCGAGCGGCAGCTGCAGCGAAAACCAGAATTCCGCACCGTTGCCAGGCTCACTGAAGACGCCGATTTCGCCGCCCATGAGGTTGACGAGCTGTTTGCTGATGGCCAGACCAAGACCGGTTCCGCCGAACTTTCGCGTTGTGGTGGCATCTGCTTGAGTGAAGGAGTCAAACAGCTTCGGTTGCACATCGAGCGGCAGCCCGAGCCCAGTATCTTTGACCCGCACGGTCACTTCGCCGTCTTCCAGCGACTCCACGCTGACAATGACATGTCCGCTATCGGTGAATTTGATGGCATTGCCCACCAGGTTCATGAGCACCTGACGGACCCGGCCGACGTCGCCGACAAACCGGGATGGCACACCGACAGGATAATCCACGTAAAGATCCAGCTGCTTGCTCCGCGCCGTTCTTGCCAGAAGCTCCATGACGTCATGGATGGCCACGTCCAGATCGAAATCCGCCGCTTCGAACTCGAGCTTACCCGCTTCTATCTTCGAGAAGTCGAGAATGTCGTTGATGATCGCAAGCAGCGCCTCACCGGACGATAGAATGACCCGCGCCGTATCTTTCTGCTCCTGCGACAGGTTCATATCCATGAGGAGCTGAGTCATACCCAGCACACCATTCATGGGGGTTCGTATCTCATGACTCATCGTTGCGAGAAACTCACCCTTTGCCCGCTCCGCGGCGCGCGCTTCCGACATCGCATCCCGCAATTCCTGTTCCACCCGCTTTTGTTCGGTCGTGTCACGAACAACAATGGTGTACTTATCTCTGGAATCTCCTTCCATCTGTCTGACCGCCATCTCGCAAGACAGGGTCTGCTCGTTCAAACCCACCCCTTGCACCTCGCAGGGCTTGCTGCTCGACAGCTCGAACAGATTGAATTCGTCAGCGAACCATCCGTATATAGAGGAGCCGATAATCGCATCACGATCGCCGTCAAACATATCAACAAACGCGGAATTCACGGTAGTGATGGTGCCCGCCTGGGTCACGCTCAAAATACCTTCCGCAACGTGCTCCAGCACCGCCTCGAGCCTCGACACAGTTTTCTGCACCAGAGATTCAGCACTCTTCTGCCGCGTCACATCAGAGGCGAAACCGGACATCCTGAGAAGATCGCCGTCGTCTGAGAAAAGTGCGCGTGCCTGCAGATGCAACCAGATATCTTTATCGCGCAACCGCGCTTCACCGGCAAAGGTCCCTTCGTTGCCGCTCCGCTCTTCGAGCTGCTGCCACAGGACCTCGAGATCCGCGGCTTCAAGCCTGGCGCTCAGCGCGCCAAGCGTTGTTATTTCTCCGTTCGTATCGTCGAACCAGACCCGAACGCTATCCGACAGGTAGAGCTCTTTTTCTTCGGTGGCGTAGTCGAAGATTCCGTAGTTGGTGCCTTCGAGCGCCAGACTCAAGCGCTCCTCGCTGACGCGAATGGACTGCTGCTGCCGCTCCCGCTCGCTCACATCGGCGCCAAACACCACAATCCAGTGCTGCCCGTTGCGCACCACAGTGCTGGCGGTGAACTCGAACGGATACTCGCTGCCATCCTTGCGCACGTGGTTGTAGGCGTACTGGATTTCACCGTTTGCCTGAAGCTGGTCGCTGATGGCCTCAATCACCGATTGCTCAGCAAGCTTCGGTGCCAGGTCAACCGCACTGAGGCCAACGAGCTCTTCCAGGGTGAATCCCAGATTGTCCACCGCTGCCTCGTTGGCGGTCTGTATGGACATCGTCGCGCCATCGAGCAGATAGAACTCGTTG
>JAUIKX010000066.1 GCA_030430515.1 Gammaproteobacteria bacterium
AGTTCCACAGGGGGCTCGTTCCACTGATTGGTGCGGTAGAGATTGCGGAGAAACTGACGGGTGTGCTCGCCGAACGCTTTGTCTGCCACACCCGGAAAGCGGTTGAAGTGGACTATGTAGAAATCTTCTCCCAGGAACTCGTCCCAGAGGCTGATCCAGTCTTTCTCACCACGGGCCAGATAAGGAACGCTCAGGTTGACCACGCCGGCCACCCGGTCGGGGTGAAGCACGCTCATGGCCCAGACGACGATGGCACCCCAGTCGTGACCGATGAACACCGCGTCGTCGTAGCCGTAGTGATCCAGCAGGCCGGCGAGGTCGCCGGTGAGGTTGGCAATGTCGTAGTCGGTAACCTCGGCGGGCGCTGTACTCTGCCCGTAGCCTCTCTGGTTGGGCACGATGACGTGGTAACCGGCTTCCGCCAGGGGTTCGATCTGATGCCGCCAGGAAAATGCATGTTCCGGCCAGCCGTGACACAGAACGAGCGGTCTGCCTGAGCCCGCTTCGAAAACTTCCAGACTGACGCCGTTGGTTTCGATCATTCTTGCTTGGGGAAATGTCATTGCCTGCTCCGATTTCTCACTGAAGACATCATAACCAACCCACCTGCGATGTGGGTGATCTCTCTGATGGGTTGGCTGCGCGCGGCCGTATGCTTGCTGCTCATGCACAACAAGGAGAAGGAAATGCGCGTATTGAGCGAAGAGGAGTTGCAGGTCGTCACCGGTGGGGTTGATGGGCGCAGCAGTCTGACGCACGAATTCAGCAACAACTACGGTCATGGCCGGGCCGATAGTTGGGCTGATCAGGCGACGGATGCGCCCACAGTGTTCGTTCCTGAGTGGCGGGATCCTGCCTTGAGCCGCTGACTGGCCGGTTGGTCGTTTATTCGGGACAATCCCCTCTCAAAGCATAAAGGGGGGATTCCCATGAGCGATATCGATCGCGACAAACTCAATGGCTACATCAGAATGGTGGGCGGGTCGATTGCGCAGGGTTTCAATTGCGCGATCAGTGCGGCGGGAGAACATCTTGGACTCTATGCGGCTATGGCGGACCGGGATTCGGCCACTTCCGAGGAGCTGGCCGAGGCGACGGGATTGAGCGAACGCTGGCTGCGGGAATGGCTGCGGCATCAGACGGTGATCGGCCATCTCGACTTCGACGCGGCGAATCAGCGGTTCAGTATGTGCGATGAAGCGGCGATGGTCCTTGCCGACCCGGACAGCCCGGCGTTTCTTGGCGGTGGCTTTGACGCGGTGCTTGCCGCGATGCCGTCTGTGCCCAAGGTGGAGGAAGCGTTCCGTTCCGGCCTGGGTCTGTCTTACGACGATCATGGTGAAGCCTGCGCCCACGGAATTGAGCGTTTGTCAGCCTACACGCAGAAGTATCAGCTCGTGCCGCAGATTCTGCCGCTTGTGGACGGGTTGGTGGACCGCCTGCGGGCGGGTATTCAGGTCGCCGATGTGGGCTGCGGTGGTGCTTTGTCCACTGTAACGATGGCCGCCGCGTTTCCGCACTCGCAGTTCACCGCCTACGATATTTCCACCCACGCACTCGATCGGGCTGCTGCCAATGTCGCAGAAGCGGGCGTAGACAACGTGCGCCTGATCAACCCGCAGGAAGTGCCGATGCCGAGCGACGCGACTTACGACCTTGTGACCACGTTCGATGTCGTGCACGACACGCCGTTTCCCGAGCAGCTCATCGCCGACATCCGCGCAGCGCTCAAGGATGACGGTGTGTGGTTGTGCGAAGACATCAAGAGCTTTCCCACATTCGAGCAGAACCTCGAGGAGCACCCGATGGCAGCGCTGCTGTATGGATTCAGCGTAATGGTCTGCATGTCGTCCGGCCTGTCGGCGCCGGGCGGAGCCGGCCTCGGCACGCTTGGATTCAACGAGGAAGTGGCGCGCAGAATGACGAAAGAAGCCGGCTTCGAGAACTTTTTACGGCTGGATTTCGACAATCCTATGAACAACTACTACGCAATCAGGCCATAGACCCAAAACCATGCGCGAAGACACACACAGCCTCGGTGTCGGCTATCTGCTCTGGATATTCGGCTTTCTCGGTTCCCACCGGTTCTACTTCGGTCGTCCGGTCAGCGGCACCATTTACTTTTTCACGCTTGGACTGCTGTTTGTCGGCTGGATCGTCGACCTCTTTCTCATGCCGCGGCTCGAAGCTACTGCAGCCCGGCGTTACCAGCCGGGCGAGAAGAGCTACACCGTAGCCTGGGTGTGTCTCGTGTTTCTGGGCATCTTCGGCATTCACCGCTTCTACCAGGGCAAGATCTTCACCGGTCTTCTGTATCTGGTTACCGTCGGCTTGTTTGGCATCGGTATCATTTACGACTTCTGGACGCTCAACGAGCAGGTCAGCTCGAGAAACCGGGAGCTTTCGATCTGACCCGCCGTCGACGACCGTTGCTAAGACCGACGAATTTTCAGCCTGCCTGGTGCAGATGCACGTCTGTCTGCGGAAATGGAATGGAAATGTTCTCCGCATCGAATGCCAGTTTGACCTGCTCTGTGAGGTGAAAGTACACCCCCCAGTAGTCTGCTGCGTTCACCCACACGCGAACGGTGAAGTTCACGGATGAGTCGGCCAGTTCCGAAACGACGACGAGCGGTGCTGGGTCGTGCAATGCGCGGCTTTCGGCGTCGATGAGTCTCAAGAGTACTTCTTTCGCCCGCGGTATGTCGTCTTCGTAACCAATGCCGAAAACGAAGTCGACACGCCGTGTGCTTTCCATCGAGTAGTTGGTGATCACGTCATTACTGATGGCGCCGTTGGGAATGATGATTACCTTATTATCCGGAGTTTTGAGGATGGTGTTGAAGATCTGGATCTCTGCGACCGTACCCGAAACGCCCTGGGCTTCGACGAAATCGCCCACCTTGTAGGGCTTGAAAAGCAGCACCAGCACGCCGCCTGCGAAGTTTGACAGGCTGCCCTGAAGTGCAAGACCGATGGCGAGGCCGGCTGCACCGAGAATCGCGACGAACGATGTCGTCTCGATACCCACCATCGAAGCAACGCTGATCAGCAGAAGCGCTTTGAGCACCACCGATGTCAGGCTGCAGAGGAACTTCGATAGCGTGGCTTCGGTTTCCTGCCTGGTGAGACCTTTCTCGATCAGATTGACCACGCGCCTGATGATCCACAGACCCGCGATGAGTACGACCAGCGCAAGCAGCACGCTGGGAACGTACTGAATCGCGAGATCGATTGCTGTGTCCGCGTACTCCTGCAGTTGTTCGGGTGAGAAAAAGTCCATGGTTTCTCCTTGTTGGATGTCTGGCGGGAGGTTTGCGTCAGTTTAACAACCGTTTCACCCGAGGTGTGGGATTCTCAGCCTGTTCGTGCTGCGTTGTGAGCGCGTAGAGAGATTTTGGAGATGCGTCATCGATAGAAGCCTTCTGGTGCTCATGGGTAACCAGCTTTTCGACGTTGCTTATCTGCCGTCGCCGCGGGAGTGCAACGTCCTCATGGTAGAGCTGCCCATTGAATGCACGCGCTATTGCTATCACCAGCAGAAGCTGGGGTTTGTTCTTGCCGCTATGCGGGAGCATGCCGCCCGTCTGGCGCTGTTGGGTTACCGGGTCATCTACAGGCGTCTGCAGCAGGGTGAAACGGACGCGGCGTACTTCGCTCGGGTGGTGTGTGACGTGGCGAACGAATACGCACCGGCGAAGCTTCAGGCCTTCACCGCAACCAGTCGCGGTCAGAACCATTTGCTGCAGCAGGCGCTCGAAGCCGGCGGCTACCCGGTGCACTGGTTGGAGGGGCCTATGTTCCTCACCGGTTTCGAGCAGGGGCAGAAGCTGATCGACTTCAACCAGCCGCAGATGGGCCGCTTTTACACCGCGCAGCGTCGCCGTCTGGGCCTGCTCATGGAGTCCGGCAAGCCTCGGGGTGGTCGCTGGAGCTTCGACGAAGATAACCGTCGGTCGCTACCGGACAGCCAGGTGCTTCCCGAGATCCCTGATTGTGTGCATTCACAGCTCACCCGGACGACCCTCGAAGAAGTCGCCGCGACCTTTGCCGACAACCCCGGAGCGGCTGATCAGCTCTGGTTGCCGACGACCCGGGAAGGCGCGCTGCAATGGCTCGAGCGGTTCATCGAAGAACGCATGATCGGCTTCGGCAGCTATGAAGATGCATTGTCGCAACGTGGTCCGGTGCTCTTCCACAGCGTGCTTTCTCCGTTTCTCAATATCGGCCTGTTGACGCCCGACGAGGTTCTGGAAGCCGTTTTGCGTTACGACGCGAATAATCATGTTCCGCTCAACGATCTCGAGGGCTTTGTGCGCCAGCTGGTTGGCTGGCGGGAGTTCGTACGCCTCATCTACGAACGCTTTCCGGACATGCGGCGAAAGAACTGCTGGAATGCGCATCGCGAGATGGCTGACTCCTGGCACCGCGGTGATACCGGTATCGTGCCGCTGGATGAAGCGGTGCGAAAGCTCGAGCTTTATGGTTGGAACCACCACATCGAGCGCCTCATGGTCATCGCCAATATGCACAACCTCTGTGAGATTCGGCCTGAATCCGTATACAACTTCTTCATGAGCCGCTACATCGATGCTTTCGATTGGGTGATGGGACCCAACGTCTTCGGCATGGGGCTCACCTCCGATGGCGGCACGTTTGCGACGAAACCCTACATCGCGGGCTCCAACTACATGCTGAAAATGGGCGGCTACGAAAAAGGCCCGTGGTGCGACGTGGTAGATGGGCTCTACTGGCGGTTTGTAGACCGTCATAAACAGATGCTCGTGCATAACCCGCGGGCAGCTCTGATGGTGCGTGGTCTGGAACGTCTTCGTCCGGAGCGGCGCGAACTGATCTTCACGCAGGCGCACAACTTTCTGGAGCAGCACACCCGATGAACGTCCTTGTGGTGGGTGGCAGCGGTGGCATCGGTGCTGCGCTCGTCTCTGCCTATGCTGCTGACCAGGCGGTACAGGAGCTTGTTGCGACCCGGCGCGGTGAGCCCGATGCCCAGTCCGCTAGCGCGTCGTGGCTGGCGCTCGACCTGTGTCGGCAGGACAGCATCGAGCGAGCGGGCAAGGAAATCAGAAGTGCTATGGAGCACCTGGATCTCGTGATCTTTGCCTCGGGCGTACTTCAGTCCGACTCTGCAAGGGCTGAAAAATCCCTCGAGCAGATTCGCCTTTCTGCACTGCAGGCCAGCAGTACGGTCAATGCACTCGGGCCGCTGTGCATGCTTGCAGAGCTTGCTGCACCTCTTCGCGCAAGCACCGCTCCGAAAGTGGTTTTCCTGTCGGCGCAGATCGGCAGCATCGAAGATAACGGCCTTGGCGGCTGGTACGGCTACCGCATGGCGAAAGCAGCGCTGAACATGGGGGTGAAAACCGCGGCCATAGAAGTCTCCAGGTGGCGCAACGACGCGACGCTGGTCGCGCTGCATCCCGGCACCACCCTCACAAAGCTCTCGGAGCCTTTTGTTCGACGGCGGCGGAAGCCGCCCGCCTCGGCGCCTCAGGCCGCGGAAAAAATTGCTGCTTTTGTTCGACGCATGACACCGGATATGAACGGCGGCTTTTATCGCTGCGATGGCTGCCGGTTACCCTGGTAAGCGTTGCGAACGAACGACTGAAAAAAGGGCGCGTTAACACGCCCTGATGATCGATGTGTCGGCGGCCGCTCGGTGGCAGATGGCGATGCATCTGCCTGTCGTGTCAGGCCGGAGCGGATTGAACCGGGGCCGCGTGCCGTGCCAGGCGGTCTGCAATGGTGCGGAACGCAGTCGGCGAGAAGCCGAAGCCGCTGTGCGAGCTCGTGATCTCCACGTGTTCCACGTTCGGGCTCAAATGGTCTATGCAGGCCTGCCAGGCAACCACACCGTCCAGTTTCGAGTAGATGGCGGTCGTGGGCACTGTCAGCGGCACGCGGTACCTTTCGGCAACCAGACGCTCGATGTCGTCCAGAGCTTCAGGGGTGTCGCTGAACATGGCGGCGACAGCGGTGTATTTCGGGCCGCCGAAAACGGGGCTGCCAAGTGTGACCACGCTCGTGATGCGTTCAGGCAGGTTGCGCGCGACTTCCCGGGCCAGATAACCTCCCAGGCTCCAGCCGACGAGGTGCAGGGTGTCGGCATTGTCGTGATGGTTCGCGAGCATTTCTTCCATGCGGGCGAGGAGCCTCAGAACGTCGCCGTCGTTGGCGCCCATACCCCAGCCGGTGGCGTTGTAGCCGAGCAGGCGCAGAAAGCGTCTGAGAACGGCCGTTGACGCATCTCCGGCGCCGTAGCCGGGTAGCACGATGACGGTTTCACCGTTACCTTTGGGAGCGGTTGCCAGAAAAGGTGCCGCCAGGGCGAGCGAGGTGATCTGAAAGGGAAGAAGCGCTTCGCCGATGATGGCGCCGGGCGGTGGAGGAGCCAGCGATGTATGTTTCATGCCGTGACTATCGGACAGACGCTGTCAATGCCGCGTGAAAAAAATCTCTCACATGTGGCGGAAGAGATGGCTGTAGGCGTTGCTCGTGCGGATGGTGCGGTCGACTCCGCGCAGGGTGAGCACGTAACGCCCCCTTAAATCCCGTCGGGCCTCTGCCACAGCGGCTACGTTGACGATGTATGAGCGATGCACCCGCCAGAACCGATCGTTATCGAGCTGCTCCTCGAGGACGCTGAGCGGTGTGCGGATGACGTGTTCGCCGTCCTGCGTCACGACGTTTGTATATTTGTGATCCGCTTCGAAGCAGATCGCCTCATCGACGCTGATCAATCTCGTCGTATCCCCGTACCCGGCCCGCAACCATTGCAGGCGTGGCGACTGTTCGGGCCGGTCGGATTCGGTGAGCGAATGGAGCAGCGCCGTGAGCTCCGTCCGGTCGATTGCTGGCGAGCTTGCCAGCCGCTTGACCGTTTCAGACAGGCGGTCTTCGGTGACGGGTTTGAGCAGGTAGTCCACTGCTGCCGACTCGAACGCCGCCACGGCATACTGGTCGTAAGCTGTGACGAAGACGATGCGCGTCTGTTCAGGCAGTGTTCTGGCAACTTCCAGGCCGGTGGCGCCGGGCATGCGGATATCCAGAAACGCCACGTCCGGCTGTTTTTCGCGCGCAAGTGCCTGAGCTTCTGATCCGTTCGCTGCACGCGCGACGACTTTCAGTTCCGGCCAGCAGATACTCAGCAGATGTTCGAGCTGCTCGAGCAGCGCAGGTTCATCGTCTGCGATCAGTGCGGTGGTCATTCTTCGGCCACAGGTATATCGATGCTGGCAATGATTCCACAAGGTGTGTTGTCGGTCAGTGTCAGACGTGCGCGGCTGCCGTAGAGGCTGGTGAGCCGGTCGCGAATGTTGCTCAGTGCGAGCCGGTTTCCGCCGTTGGTTTCCTGAAGCCCGACGCCATCATCGCTGACGCGCACCTGCATCCAGCCATTGCTCCGTGTCGCGGTGACGGTCACTTTGCCGCCGGCTTGCGATGGTTCTATGCCGTGAACCACTGCGTTCTCCACCAGTGGCTGGATGAGCAAAGGCGGCAGCTCTGTAAGCATCAGATTGCTGTCGGCGTCGAGTTCGAAGCTCAGCCGGTCACCCATGCGGGCCTGTTGGATCTGCAGGTAAGCGCGCACCAGATCGAATTCGTCGCTTAGAGTATTCCTGCTTTCTCGGCTGCGTTTCAGAGACGCGCGCAGGTACTGGGTCAGCTGAACCAGAGTGTTCTCTGCGGCTTTCGGCTCGGTGCGGATCAGGGAAATCACGTTCGATAACGTGTTGAAAAGAAAGTGCGGTTCGATCTGAGCCTGCAGCAGGCGCAGCTCGGTCTCTGTTCGCAGCCGTTCCTCGCGCTCGATCCCGGCTTGTGCCTCCGCCAGCTGCGCGCGTGTGGACAGCAGGTTCGATCGGGTCGAGAAGTAGATAAACCCGAGCACGCCGAAGAAGACGCCGAGGACGATGCTGCCCAAGCCATCGTCGTCTGCAGAAAAGAAGTACAGCGGTCTGCCTGCCACCAGCCAGGCGCCCAGCATCAGGCCTGCGACCACGCCGATTGCCGTTGTGGGAATCGGCGCCAATCTGGGGCCGATCAGCTTTTCCAGAGGATCTGAAAGCAGGATGAACGCGGTATTGACGCAGAACCCCACCGAGAAGGACACCGTGAGATTCTGCATCCAGGTGCCGCCAGCGTTCAGCAGCCCGATGAGCAGAGCGACGCCGACGCAGAAGACGCTCACGTAGGCATAGCTCACGAGGTTTCTGCGCAGCCGATCGGCGGCCGGAGCGTCATTGGTCATGCGGCGAATTTTCCGTGCAATCCAAATGGCAGTGCATACGGTAGTTCGGCGCGGGCTATGGGTCCATCCTCCAGATGCGCCACGTCGAAAACATTGAGCTCGGTGCGTAGATTGCCGAAGTCGTATGCCGTGCCGACGATCCATCCGTCGGACTCGGGTTCGCTGCCGGGTGTCGGCACGAATAGGTGCTCTTCCGGCATGACGGTGGGCGGATAATCGAACGAACGCAGCTTGTCGGCCTTCATGTCGTAGAGGCTGACCCCGCAGAACATGGGATGCAACGCCTGCTTTTCATCCTTGCGGTGCAGCATGACCAGACGGTCGTTCCGGCGGCAGCTGACCCTGGGATCGATCGTTGGAAACTCCGTGCTGAACCGCTCGTCGAACATCGGCGCCTCCGTGGCGATGTTGCGGCGAAGATCGACCTGGTAGCGGTACTGGCGGACCGAAGTCTGGCGTCGCGGGCGTTCTCCCCGCATGAGCGCGCGGAAGTCGTCGAACATGAGTGCAGGGCTGTCAGCACGGGCGCCATCGAAGTGAATGATGCCGTTCTTTTCTTCCCAGCCGTTGCCGAAATGGAAGACCCACTGCGCAGGCAGCTCCAACCATCGGTAGGCGGAGAAATCGTTCTTGTCGACCACCAGGATTTTCGCCGGGTGGTCCGGCTCCCATTCATGGGCACCCAGAAATGAAGTGCCCTCCGGGGTCCGGTAGTGAAGCGGTGCGATGAGTATGACGAGATGACGGCTGGTAACGACAAAATCGTGGGGCATGCCCATTGGCGCGGTGGGTACCGTGCCGGTCTTCACCACTCTGCCGCTCGAATCGACGTGCCACAGCGCCATGAGACCCGCGGATGACAGGTATCCGAAGTTCCAGAGCGTGCCGTCCGGCTCTACCCTGGGGTGTGCGGAGAACGGTGCACCTGCGGTCTCGTCGCTGAATGCATACACACCAAGCGTGTCGAGCGTTTCGGCATCCACTTCGAGCGGTGAGCCGGCCTCCCAGAGGGCCAGCAGTTTACCGTGATGCGGTAGTACGCTGATGTTCGCCGGATTGATCGCGTCTGCGCTGGATACCTCGGCGGGGTTCGGCGGGACGCTGTCGAAGGCCGGGTAGAGTGCGCGACCGGCTGCCGTCTCCGCTTGGTACTTCGGAGTTTCGATCATCCGCGCGCGGTGGTGAAGACGCGTGCCGTCACTGCGGTACGCATGCAGCATGCCGTCGCCGTCGAACCAGTGTCGGTAGCGGAAGCCGCCGACTTCGTGGCGGGCCGGGCCGTTACGATAGAGCGTGCCGCGAAGTTCATCAGGCCAGCGACCGTTGATCTCCACGGTGCTGCGGTAGTCGTTCTGCTGCGCACTGGCGAAGGCATTCAGCCAGGGGGTTGCCGTGAGCGCCTGCTCGAATGCGTTCTGTACTGGGTCTCCGGCTATGGTGGTTCCCGCGGCTCCCGCGAGGGACATCGCCGCTCCGGCGTGACGCAGGAATTCCCGTCTGTTCGTCCGGTAGGTCATGACTCACTTCTCCAGGCGGATGCTGATGCGGGTGTCGCCTTTCACCTCGAAGCGGGTATCGGCAAACTTCGGCGGGCCGAAGTTGCCACGAGCGTTGTTCGAGAACCCCCAGGGCTCTCTGGGCATGCCGACGAAATTGCTGTCGAGCTCGCCGTTGCCGTTTACGTCGTGATACACCTGAGCGGCGTAGGTGCCGTCTGTGAGCGCGTCCGTGCAGAAGCGCATGCTGCCGGCTCTGGCCTTGAGGATCGTCTGCACGGCATGCTTGCCGCCGGCATCGCCGAATGCCGTTTCATCGCCGATCGAGATGTACAGATCGCCCTCAGCCGTTTGTACGTTTTCGATGAGCAACGTGAATTCGGCGGCAGCGGTGCCGGAGCCTGCAAGACCAAAGGCGAGAGCCACCTGTCTGAAAAGCTGGAGAATGGGGCCGTATCGGTTGATCTGACGCATGGAAGGGTACCTGCAGTGTCTCTGAAGTTGCTGACACTGTAGGTGATGCGAGCGGCCCTGAAAGATGTCTGCGACCAACCGGTGGCTGGCCGCATGAATCGGTGGCTGGCGGTTACAGAACGGTGCGTTTGCGGCCAGGTGCGCGTTTGTTGCCGATGACGCTTCCCCAGTCTGCACTCAGAGCACTGCGCAGTTGTTCCAGGGAGTCGTAACCGACGCGCATGGCAAGTACCTGCTCGGCTTCCCGCAGCGTTTCCATGGCTGCTCCGATGAGTTGTGCGCCTTTTTCGCTGAACACGATACGATTCGCCCGCTTGTCGGTCGGGTCCGGTATCTGTGTGACGATACCGTCCTCTTCCAGGTCGTTGATCTGCTGCTGGATGGCCTGGCGGCTGACGCCGAGTACGCGCGCGAGTTCTGCGGCGCGGGCGATGCCGTTGGAAATGTTGATCAGAATCATGGTCTGGGTGCGGGTGCGCGGCCGGAAGCCGGCGTCTTCCAGACCGTTCTGCAGACTTTCGTCCATCCAGTAGTACGCACGCAGCAGACCGCGCATGAGCACCTCGGAGCTTTCTGCCGAAGGGGGCGGATTCGTCGTTTGATTGTCCATTTCTTACCTTAGTCTACGGGCTCCATTCAGGAGCCGTTTCGTTAGCGCACGACCTCATGTCGTGCGTGGATACAGCGCGCGGCGGTCCGGTGCGGATAACGCCGGGGGCTATTGTCTACCCTGGAAGAAATACAGGCAACTCGATTTACAAATGTCGACCGGTAGCTGAGTGCGCATATGGAGAGTTTTTACGTTTGCAAAGCGATCGGTGGCCTGCGAGCCTGCAAGACTCTGTGAATGAAAAGTGCGTAATATGACGTCGGAATCGGACAAATCTTCTGAACCCGTGCAGGAGTCGGAACCTCGAAAGTCCTATCAGGGCGGTGATCAGTGGAAGATATGGGCCATTGCGTTCACGGTTTTTGCTCTGGCTATGCTGCTCGCGCTTTAGCAATCGGTCTCATTGGTGGAAACTGTAAAGCAGGTTTTACCGGGCGGCGGCGGTCGGTTTCTCGCGCTGTCGTATAATGAATCTCACGTGGTCTGCAGTAAGGCTGGGGGTGCCTGTGGCCGAGACCGTTAATACAGAAAAAGGGCCGGGACAACTGTCCGGAAGAGTGGGAGAGCATGCCGGCCGCTGGCGCCGTTCGCGACGTACTGTGCGTGAGCGCAACGGCTGGTACGTGAGAACGCGGGAAGGGGCTTCCCTGGGCCCGTACGTGACGGAATTCGACGCCGATATCGTTGCGGCATTGCTCATTGGTCAGCTGGCGCAGGCAAACACGCCGGAAACATGCCGCCGCATCATTTACAATTTTCGCCATGATGATCGATTCCACCGGGTGGGTATCAACCTCGACGATGCGCCGAACCGCGCGGGCTGATCGTTCTATGCCGAATGGTTCTTTTCGGCGGGCAGTGTCCTGCATACTCACCGCGGTGGCTCTGCTGCAGCTGGCGGCGGCGCATGCGGCGTTGCCTGGGAACGTGCCAAGTCTCGCACCGATGCTCGAGCGGGTGAATCCGGCGGTCGTAAATATCGCGACGTACACGACGGTTCAGGTGCGCAACCCTCTGCTGGAAGATCCCTTCTTCCGCCGTTTCTTCGACCTGGACGTACGTCCGCGTACCCGGCGAACGCAGAGTGCCGGATCGGGCGTGGTGGTCGATGCCAGCCGTGGTTACATTGTCACCAACCATCATGTCGTCGATCAGGCGGACGAGATCAATGTCGGTCTGGCGGATGGCCGCGTGCTGGAGGCGATGCTCGTGGGGCGTGATCCGCAGGTGGACCTTGCGGTGCTCAAGGTCGATCCGGACGAACTCGTGCAGATCGAGTTTGCCGATTCCAACCGTCTGAGACAGGGTGATTTCGTCGTCGCGATCGGTAACCCGTTCGGGCTCAATCAGACCGTCACCAGCGGTATTGTCAGTGCGCTTGGTCGCAGCGGTCTGGGCATCGAGGGTTACGAGGATTTCATTCAGACTGATGCGCCCATCAACCCCGGAAACTCCGGGGGCGCTCTGGTGGATCTGTCTGGCGCTCTGGTGGGTATCAATACGGCGATCTTCGCTCCCAGCGGCGGTAACGTCGGCATTGGCTTTGCCATTCCCTCAAACATGGTTCGTGCCGTCATGGAGCAGATCATCGAGCATGGTGAAGTCCGGCGAGGATATCCGGGCATGGACGTGCAGCGACTGACGCCGGATCTTGCGGAGGCCTTCGGGGTGGACCGCACGGATGGGGTCGTCGTGGTGGAGGTTGATCCGGAGAGCCCTGCGGAGGCGGCCGGTATCAAGCCGGGCGACGTCATCACCCGGGTCGGCGACCGTGATATCGCGAGAAAGTCCGATTTCGATTCCCGCGCGGCGGTGCTGTTTGCCGGTGATGAGGTGGCGATTCACGTGCTTCGAGACGGGCGGGAGCGCCGTCTGAGGCTGAAGATTGAAACCGACAACTCAGACCGGGTGCTCGGGCGTCGGGTGCATGATCGATTGCGCGGCGTAGTGCTGCAGAATTTCCGGAATCCGGACGAACCCGATACCAGCGCCGGTGTGCTGATTACCGAAGTGGACAGTTCGAGCAAAGCGTACAACTACGGGCTTCGTTCGGGCGATGTGCTGGTTGCTGCCAACCGGCAGCCGGTGAGGAACATTGGTGACCTGAGGGAGGCCGCAGCAAAAACCCGTCAAGGGCTCCTGCTGCGCGTGTACCGGGCCGGTCAGTTCGGGTACGTCACCATCCGGTAATCTGCCGGTCCGCTACTGGCATGCTGATGTGGCGTGTAGATCCTTAACGTCAGTCGAACATGATGACGTTGCGCGCCACTTCCCCGGTTTCCAGCGCTGCCAGGCCGTCGTTGACGTCTTCGAGGCGGATACGGCCGGAAATCATATCGTCGAGATGCAGCCTGCCTTGCAGGTAGAAATCGACAAAGCGTGGCATGTCTACGCGGAAACGGTTGGAGCCCATATTCGAGCCCTGCAGTTTCCTTTCCATGAGGAACTCCGGGCCGTGCAGCTCGACCATCGTGCCCACCGGAATCATGCCGATCACGGTCGCCGTGCCGCCGCGTGCCAGCATTTTAAAGGCTTGCTCTGTGGTCTGCTTGAGCCCAATGGCTTCAAAGGAGTAGTGCACGCCGCCGCCGGTCATTTCGCGGATCGCTTCAACGGCGTCGACGTTCTTCGCGTTGACGACGTCCGTAGCGCCGAACTTG
>JAUIKX010000067.1 GCA_030430515.1 Gammaproteobacteria bacterium
GCCGCACAGGGCTCAATTCTGTTGCGCTCACTGGACATTCCAGACTCATTGAATGAACGCGCATTGTACAACAGCCTTCAGGCGCTGGCGCCGACCACGGGCCAAGTGGTTGCAACCTGCACACCCTGGCTCAAACGGTTCAGATGCACCGTACCGCCATGAGCGTTGACGATGCCGAGCACGAGGCTGAGGCCGAGACCTGAGCCGAGGGCCTGTTCCTTTGTGGAAAAGAACGGCTCGAAGACCCGTCCCTCAACCGCTTCGGGTATGCCTGCACCATCATCGCTGACCTTGAGGGTGAGGAAGCCCCCCTCTGGCGCTTCCGCAGTGACGACCAGAGTGCTCGCCCCCGCATCCAGTGCATTACGGGCCAGCTCCTCAAAAGCACGGCGGAACGACGAAGCATCCACGTTGACCGAAACGTCCGGCAACCCTTCCAACTCCAGCTTCGTCTCGAAGGCAAGATCGGAGAGCATCTCTTTGAGGGTTGGCCGTACCGCCAGCGGCTCAAACTCGAAGCGCTCGCTCATCTGGGCGAGCTGAAGAAAATCCCGTGTCACCTCCGAACAACGCTGAGTGGCACTGTCGAGCGCGCTGACCCACGCTTCGATATCCCCATGTCCCGAGCGCCGAATCAGATCGGTGTTGCCGCGGATGACCGTAAGCTGGTTGTTGAAAATATGCGCCACATTGCCGGCCATCGTACGCAGCCCGCCCAGCCGATCGCTCAGCGGCACGATATCCCGGGCCCTGGATTCCGCCCGAAGGTCTTCAAAAAACCACACGTCTCCGTGCTCCAGGCCGCCTGTGCGGATCGTGCGTCGCTGCACTCTGATCAGCGCTCCCGAGTGCAGACGCAGCTCCTGCGCCACCCCTTCCGTCGTGGCAACCTGCTCGCGGGTACACGACTGCAGAAACTGCTCCATCGGCTCACCTTCGGTGAACCCGGAGCCGAGCAGATGTCGGGCGGCAGCATTGAGCGCGCGTACCGACCCATCCGCGCCTGACAAACCAAGGCCAACAGGCGCAGCCTGCGCCATCATCGCCATGGTCTCCGCCTGCATGGCAGCGATCTGCCGACCCCGCTCCACCAGCAGCAACATTTTCACCATGCACAGCACCGTGCCGGCAATCAGCCAGGCGAAGTATCCCGCGCTGACCGGCAGACCGTTCAGGTGGTAAACCGCGTAGATCAGTTGAGCCGCCAACGGCAGGAGGAATGCGAAGCTCAACATACGGTGCAGCGGTTGCACCTGTAAGAGGCCGTATCTGTAGAGGCTGAAACAACAGAAGATGGACGAAGCACCGATGCTCAGCGATGCGAACCAGGTGCCTTCGCCTATCCCCAGCCCCTGATGCATGCCTACTCTGACGACCACGACGAAGGCGAAGAGGCTCCAGAGTACCGACAGGTGTCGGTGCTGTCCGGTAAAACGGATCATGCCGCTTGCCAGCAGCGCCGCGAAGGCGGTGTCCCAAAGCGGTGTCAACCAGGCCAGCAGAGCCTCGTTGGCAATCAGCGCCCGGTCGATTCCCGAACCGATGATGGCCACCCAGGCCAGCATCCAATCGGCTGCACCGTCCACATTCCCGAGACGCCGCACCACGCTGATGATCGCAAACAGCACCAGAGCGCCGGCGATAAAGAAGTAAAAGTCGCTCAAACTCTGCTCCCCCCATCGGCGCCTCGGCCGTCGTACTTCCTGCGCCTGGGTATCAGTATACTTCCGGTCGGGAGCACACAATCAACAAGGGGAAACATGCCGGAAAAGATGTCCGAGAAGACGCTGCTCGTCGCCAACCGTGGCGAGATCGCCATTCGAATCCTTGAAACCGCCGCCGATCAGGGATACCGCACCATCGCGGTGTACGCAGAAGACGATGCTGCCAGCCTGCACGGCAAGCGTGCCGATATTGCCCACCCGCTCAAAGGTCGAGGGGCCGGCGCTTACCTGGACAGCGCGCAGATCCTCGAGGCCGCGATCAGCAACGGCGCTAACGCGATACACCCGGGCTACGGATTTTTGAGCGAAAACGCCGCTTTCTCCGCTGCGTGCAAGGAAGCCGGCATCGCATTTGTGGGTCCGGATGCATCGATGCTGGAAGCCCTGGGTGACAAAGCTCGGGCCAAGCAGCTGGCAGCCTCCGTGAATATCCCGGTTCTGCCAGGCCAGAACGGCAGAGAGGGCGCGGAGGCCTTACTCGCGGAGCACGGCGCCATCGTTTTGAAGGCGCTTGCCGGCGGCGGCGGCCGCGGCATGCGGATCGTCCGTGCCGCAGAGGAGCTTGACGACGCCTGGAGCCGCGCCAGCGCCGAGGCGCAGAGCGCCTTCGGAGACGGGCGCCTCATGTGTGAGCTTTTTCTGGATTCGCCCAGACATATCGAAGTGCAGATTATCGGCGACGGCAGCCAGGTCATGCACCTCGGTGAGCGTGAGTGCTCTTTGCAGCGCCGCCACCAGAAGCTCATGGAATTCGCTCCTGCCGGAACCCTCTCCCCGCCTCTACGCAAGGCCTTGTGCGCAGACGCCGTGAAGCTGGGGCAGGCTCTGAACTACCGAAGCCTAGGCACAGTGGAGTTTCTGGTTGCAGACGATGCGTACTACTTCATTGAGGCGAACCCACGTTTGCAGGTGGAGCATACGGTGACAGAAGCAGTCACAGGCAACGACCTGGTCGCGGCACAGCTGGCCATCGTGGAAGGGCGGACGCTCGACGAGCTTGCGCTGAATACCACGGTCAGCGGCAGAGCGGTGCAGCTGCGGGTCAACATGGAAACCCTGAAAGCCGACGGTACTGTGCAGCCAGGTGGCGGCACCCTCACCGCCTTCGATCCACCCATGGGCAGGGGCATACGCGTCGACACGTTCGGCTACAACGGTTATACCACCTCGCCAAGCTACGACTCGCTGCTGGCAAAGGTCATCGTGCATGCAGATGATCACGAGTTGCTGCTCAAAAGGGCTTCGAGAGCTCTGGCCGATTTCCGCATCGAAGGTGTGAAAACAAACATAAGCACGCTGCAGGCCCTGCTGGAACGCCCGGAAGTCATCCATGGGCAACAGCACGTTCAGCTCATCGACCAGATTGCCGCAGAACTTGCGGCCCATCAGATCAGGCAGCGACATTTTCCTCGAGCGAGCACACCCACCCCAGCGGGCGCCCGCATCGACACCAGCGATCCCCTGGCGGTACTGGCGGTCGGCAAACAGGAACGCGCCGCTGCCATGCCGGCACTTCAAGTCGACGAAGGGCAGTCTCTGGTATCGGCCCCCATGCAGGGCACCATCATTCAGCTCAACGTGGCTGCTGGCGATGCCGTTCGGGCAGGCCAGGTGCTGATGATCATGGATGCCATGAAGATGGAACACGAAATTACCGCGCCCGTCAGCGGTATCATCAGGGAGATCCGGATCGCAGAGAACGATGCTGTTTTCGAAGCCCACGCGCTCGCCATCATAGAAGCAGCCGAGTTCGAGCTCGAAGACGACGAAACTGCGCAGGATCTGGACCTCGACTACATTCGCGATGACCTGGCCGAAGTCATCGAGCGCCACAGGATCGGGCTCGACGAGGCCCGACCCAAAGCTGTGGCGCGAAGAAGAAAAACCGGCCACCTCACGGCCAGAGAGTGTCTCGGACAGCTGGTGGACGAAGACTCGTTCGTAGAGTACGGGCCGCTCGTGATCGCCGCCCAGCGACGGCGACGCAGCATCGAGGATCTGGTGGAGAACACCCCTGCCGACGGCATGATCGCAGGCATCGGCAAGGTCAATGGCGAGCTGTTCGACGACCGGCAGGCGCAGTGTGCGGTGCTGTCGTACGACTATACGGTGCTCGCGGGTACGCAAGGGGCACAGAACCATCGCAAGAAGGACCGCCTGTTCGACGTGGCGGAGCAACACAGCCTGCCTGTGGTGTTTTTCACCGAAGGGGGCGGCGGAAGGCCTGGTGACACCGATGGTCTGGGCGTGGCAGGGCTCGACTGCTGGGCGTTCCAGTACTTCGCCAAGTTGAGCGGGCTGGTGCCGCTCGTCGGAATCACTTCAGGACGATGCTTCGCCGGTAACGCGGCACTGCTGGGTTGCTGTGACGTAGTGATCGCCACTGAAGGCTCCAACATCGGTATGGGCGGGCCCGCAATGATCGAGGGCGGCGGCCTGGGCGTGTTTTCCCCCGACGAAGTCGGGCCGATGGAAGATCAGCTGCCGAGCGGCGTCGTGGACATTCCTGTCAAGGATTACCCGGAGGCCATCGAAGTCTCGAAGAAATACCTCTCTTATTTCCAGGGCGGACTGGACGACTGGGAATGTGCGGACCAGAGGCTGCTGCGCCACAGCATTCCCGAGAACCGCCTGCGCATCTATGATGTGCGGGAGGTCATCCGCACCATGGCAGACAAGGATTCGGTGCTCGAGATCCGTCCTCACTTCGGCCTGGGCGTGATCACCTCTTTCGCACGGATCGAAGGCCGCCCGGTGGGTATCGTCGCCAACAATCCGGCACACTTGTCCGGGGCGGTCGACAGTCCTGCCGCGGACAAATCCACCCGCTTCATGCAGCTCTGCGACGCCTTCGACATACCGCTCATTTTTCTCTGCGACACACCCGGCTTCATGGTGGGGCCGGAGGTCGAGAAAACCGCGCTGGTGCGTCATGCCGGCAGGCTCTTCGTCAACAGCGCATCGCTGTCGGTGCCGTTCTGCACGATCGTACTGCGCAAATGTTACGGGCTCGGAGCTCAGGCAATGGCAGGCGGCAGCTTCAAGGCGCCCTACTTCGCAGTGACCTGGCCAACCGGTGAATTCGGCGGGATGGGGCTGGAGGGCGCCGTCAAACTCGGCTATCGCAAAGAGCTGGAGGCGGAAACCGACCCGGAGAAGCGCAAAGCGCTGTACGACGACATGGTCGACCGCATGTACCGCCGGGGCAAAGCGGTCAATGCGGCGTCACACTTCGAGATCGACGAGGTCATCGATCCGATGGATTCACGACGCTGGATCATGACCATGCTCGCGGGCCACCCGCTCCCCCAACGACGCAAAGAGAAGAAGCGGCCCTGCGTGGATACGTGGTAACAGCCAGCCCTGGCAGCAGCCTTTCAGGCCGCTGCGGGTCCGGTCGGGATCACCGGCCGGTGCACCGGAAACTCAGTTTTCGAAGCGGCCATCTCGATGACCGCTTCGTAGCTGTCGCAATGGGCCAGCGACTCGATCTGCATGCGCGTCACGTTCATGAGGTCGAAGTCACCCGCCTTGTGCCGGGCCAGCGCATCCGCGGGTGAGATCCAGACACTGTCGACGGTTTCTTTGTCATCGTGAAAACCCACCTGACCAGGAGGAGTTTCCGCCACGAAAAACCGCGTATCGAAGCGCCGGGGCCGTCCCAGCGGCGTCACAAAGCGGTTGTAGTAGTGAATGTGGTCCACCGCCAGCTTCAGGTTTTCCCTCTCGCAGATCTCGAGCATGTCGATCTCACCATCGTGAAGCGGGTGGCGATACGCCTGCAGGCGATCCCACTCCGAATCGTCTTCGTGACGCACCAGGCTGCCACTGTCATCGTAAGCGAGCAGCAGGCCTGCTTCCTCGAACGTCTCGCGAATCGCCGCGACCCAGAAGCCGCGCCATTCATCGCCGAGCGCAGCGACCTGAAGGGCTTGCTCATCGCTGGGGCCATGGCGCCAGGCATCATAGGCATGCAGGTGGTCATCGCCGTCGACACGTCCGCCGGGAAATACATACATGCCGCTGGCAAACGCCGCCTTGCTGGTGCGCTTGAGCATGAAGATCTCGAAGCCTACTTCCGCATCGCGAACGATTATGACCGTCGCAGCGGGTCGGATGGGCTGGGTTTCGACGGGCTTGCTCATTCAGGGTCTCGATACATCGGGGCCGCATACCATGGCCACATCCGGGCCACCGGTCAACGGCCTGATGAGGGCGTGTTAACACTAACGACATCGACGAGTTGCCACCCAAAATCGCCACCTGCTAGGCGCGAGGAGAGAAGTTTACTTACCGTAAATGAACGACGAGCAACAACGCAGGAGGTGATTTTGGGCGCAACCCTTCGGGCAGGGGCCATTTTTTCCCGACTCTGCGTTGTCATTCGCTCATGTAGCTCGGCTACACCACGCTCAATCCGCCTTGATTCGGAAAAAAATGGCATCCTGCTCGTCGATGTCGTTAGTGTTAACACGCCCTAAAAGAAGCTCGCGATCGTTGGCCTGAAGCGTTCCATGTCGACCAGGAACGAGTCGTGGCCCTGTACCGAGTCGAGGCGGGCAAAGCGTACGTCTTCCACATGCGGCTCGAGCGCCAGAGCCAGTTCTTCCTGCTGGTGCACAGGAAACAGGAAGTCGGTTTCCACGCCGATCACCATGGCGCGGCGCAGTCCAAGCCGCGCAAACGCCTGCTTCAGACTTCCGCCATGGTCGGCGGCATCGAACAGGTCCATGGCACGGGACAGGTACAGGTAGCAGTTGGCGTCAAAGCTGCCGACAAATTTCTCTGCATGCGCGTCGAGATAGGATTCGATTTCGAAATCGATGCCGAACGGGCCTACATCCGGCTCTCGGTCGACGGTGCGCTCCCGGCCGAAACGGGTCTCCCATTCCTGAGCGGAGCGATACGTGATCATGCCGAGTTTGCGGGCGAGCCGCATGCCCATCGCCGGACCCTGACCTGGAATTGGATAGTTGCCGGCTTCCCAGGCCGGATCTCGTCGGATCATCTCCCGCTGCAGGGAGCGCAATGCGATGGAGAATGGCAGGCTCTTGGCGGCGGAGGAGATGGACACCAGCCCTTCCGCCCGTTGTGGGTGCTGCAGTGCGAATGCCAGAGCCGTCATGCCGCCCATAGATGCACCTAGTACTGTATGGACGCGCTCTATGCCTAGATGATCAAGCACCTTCGCGCCGGCATTGGCGACATCTTCCAGTGTGAGCACCGGGAAAGTCAGCCTGTAGGGTAACCCGGTAGCCGGGTCACACGAAGCGGGACCTGTAGAGCCGAAACAGCTGCCCAGTGAATTGATGCAGATGACAAAGTAGCGGTTTGTATCGATGGGCTTGTCGGGCCCGACCATGTCTTCCCACCAGCCGCTAGCGGGATCTGACTCAGTGGAAGCGACGTGTGCGGAAGGCGAAAGGCCGGTGAATATGATCACAGCGTTGCTGGTGTTGGCGTTCAGCTTGCCCAGGCTTTCATAGGCAACGACGGCGTCGTCGAGGAACCCCTGGCGCATCTGCAGGCGCCCCTCAATATGCGCGATTTGGCTCATGCCGAGGCCAATCCCCATTCGCGGCAGCGCTGGGCGAGAAGCGCTCGATCGTCCTGATCGTCGGGATGAAAGTCTGCCCGGTAGAACGGCTTCAGGTGAGGTGCGAGCACTCGCAGCAAGCCCTCTTTGCCGAATAACGCCTTCGCACCTTGCCACAGCACCGACGGGCGGAGCTGGCGATCCTTGATGAGCAGGTAGCAGTGCCTAAGAAAGATCTCTGCAAGGAAGCCAATGGTGGCGTCGAGCATAGCCAGCCGGCGCATCCATAGCGGTAGCCCGGCAGCCCGGTACACGTCGAAGGCGACCGCTTTGTGTTCTGCTTCCTCCACGGCATGCCAGCGCCATATGGCCTGCATATCCGGATGCATTGGGCCGATCCAACGCTCAGGTCGATGCAGAAACTCGTGCGCAAATACGGCGGTTACATGCTCGATGGCGACGGTCATGGCGAGCGCAAAACGAGGCGCTTTGCGGTTGATCCAACCCATGACGACTTTCTGATTCCGGTTCAACCAGGCCAGTGCCGGATATCCCTGTTCCACCAGGAGCTCCACGTGTCCATCGTGCTCGCGGCTGTGGCGACCTTCCTGCCCGACGAAACGGGCAATGGTGTCGCTGGCGACGGCATCTTCTACGGAGTCCGCGTAGTGCCTTACCGAGCGTATGAAAAAGCGTTCCCCCTCTGGAAACGTGGAGGACACGGCATTGAAGAAATGGGTCAAAAACGGATCATCGCCGTACCAGTACTTGTCGGTGTTTTCATCCAGCCGGCTTTCGATGTTTCGTACGACGATGCCTTGCGCCATATCTGCCTCACTCACGCTCGATGCGCATTATACGTGACGAAACGTATAAAATGGCGGCTAGAAATCGAGAGGAAACTGTCCAGTGCTGAAGGTGAAATTGAGTGGCCAAGCGTGCGGCGCCGAGGTCTCAGGTGTCGATCTGTCGCAGGGCCTCGACACAGAGATGATCGAGCAGATTCGTGCGCTGTGGCTCACGCACAAGGTGCTCGCATTTCCCGAGCAGAATCTCAGCGACGAAGACCTGGTGCGCATCACGGGGTATTTCGGTGCGCTGGGAGACGATCCGTACTTCGAATCCATTGCCCCGGATAACCCGGTCGTCGCGCTTACCCGCCGCGCCGACGAAAAAGCGCCGGTTTTCGCGGAATCCTGGCACAGCGACTGGAGCTTCAAAGAGGAGCCTCCCATCGGCACCTGCCTTTATGGCATCACCATACCGCCTGTCGGCGGCAACACCGGGTTCATCGATCAGGAGAAAGCACTGACGGAAATGCCGGCAGACCTGAGGTCCCGGATCGAAGGTCTGAAGGGGCTGCATTCGGCTGCGGGTGCCTACGCGCCCGAAGGCACTTACGGCGAGAAGGAGAAAGACAGCGATCGCAGCATGAAGATCGTCTACTCCGAAACGGCCCGCGAAATCTTCGCGCATCCGCTGGTTCGGGTGCATCCGGAAACCGGTGCGCAAACGTTGTTCGGCTGCCTGGGATACATCATCGGTATCGAGGGTATGGAACAGGAGGAGGCCCGCTCACTGCTGACCGACCTGTACATCTGGCAGACGCGAGAGGCGTTTCAGTACACCCACCGTTGGCAGCCCAACATGCTGGTGATGTGGGACAACCGTTGTGTGATCCATCGAGCCTACGGTGGTTACGATGGCCATGACCGGGAGCTGCATAGAACCACCATCGGCGTTCGCTGACGGATGAGTCCGCTTGTTTGGAAGGCAGGGCTCACTGTCGCTCTGCTGGTGGTTGGTGCGGGGGTAGCGGTGTATGCGTTGCACCGGTTAGAAAATCCGGTTTCCCGATTCGCAACTTATGAGCAGATGCGCGGCAGTGATCTCGCGCAGGCGGGGTGGATTCCCGATGAGATCCCGGAGTCTGCGTTCGATATCTTGGAGACGCACAATCTGGATACGCATGAGGTGAAGATTCAGTTTCTGTTTGAGCCTGGCGATCTGCGTCTTGTCGGGTCGCTCTGTGAGGCTCGCAAGGTGACGCCTGAATACACCGAGTATGGGTGTCCCTCAGGCGAACTCTCACTGTCGATCGATGGGCAGGGTAGTTACGTCAGCCGCAGTTGGTTGCAGCAGCATTAACACTGCTCTGGTTGAAACGGCCTTCAGGACACAATCATTCCTGTTGGTTTTTGAAGCGGATTGTTATTCCAACAGCCACTGAAACTGCTGCCGCATGAACGTCGTCGCGTCGGTTTCGATCGGTTCGCCGTGACAGAACGTGATCTTTTCCGCGTTCCAGCTCAGCACTTTTTCAAGCGCCATGCGCATCGTCGCCCTGTCCAGCGCAAACCATCGGAACAGTCGCGGGATTCCGCCGTCTGGAAAGGCAACTTGCTCGAAGCGCAGATACAGTCGCGGGAGCAGGGGCATTCGGTCGACACGCAGATTGATCACGAGGTCGGTGAGAAGCAGGGTGCGTGATTGCTTGTGAAAGAATACCGCTTCCTGAAAAGCCGGATTGCCGGAAAAGACGACCTGGTCGATCTCAGCGGCGTAGAGCTCTGGCGCTTCGTCGCTGATGGGGATGCCGCCTGCGAGCGCTGGAACTTTTTTCTGCAGCGCGGGTTCGACGAAGAGTTGAGCTGTGGGGTAGCTCTTCGACCAGCTTGCGATGAACATGTGGTGGTACTTTTTCGGCGCGACGAGGGCGGCGATGTCTTCGAATTCAATCGTGTCGAGTGCCGCGCGCACCGGATCGTCCAGCGGAATAGGTGAATGTACCCACAGCCGGCCGTCATTGAGGCGGATTAACGTCATGCGGGTGTTCATCGGCGCGCCGGCGAACACGACTTGCGGTCCATCGAGCGTCCAGATCTCTGGTCCGAGGCGTTTCATGCTTGCATTGGGCTGCCTGGTATTGAGATGGCGGAAGAGGTAGGAGTCGAACCCACCAGGCACGTTATCGCACCTCAACGGCTTTGAAGGCCGCGCGCCCCACCGGGAGCGATGCTCTTCCACGGCAGAGTCTGGCATGCCGGAACGGCCTTAGCCAGTTTCATGGCACCTTTGAATCGTATGACAACCTTCTGTCAGCTGGGCATTTTGCGGGTAGCGGGATGTTGCGCCGTAAATGTCGGGATGGTCGTGTGCTTAGTGGCCTCTGTTTGGTGCGCCTCGGCGTGATAGGGGCGCTTTGCATGCAACGAGGCCGTTTCAGCTGCCCACTGCTAGGCTGTACCCTTATCATCGGTGCGGGCTACCGCATTGCGGTAAAGCGCTTCAGACAGGCGCTGCAGTTCCAGCCCCTGCTTCGGCGTGAGCAGTTCCATGCATGCCATTTCCATTGGCACCCGTTCGGCCCGGCTTTTCAGATCGCGCCCCTGTCTGGTGAGGCGGATGACGCGCTGCCGTTCGTCCTCCTGTGACCGCTCCCGGAGAATCAGGTCCTTGCCTTCCAGCCGCTTCAGCAACGGCGTGACTGTACCTGTCTCCAGGCGCGTCCGATCGCAGATGGTTTTGACGGAAACCGCGTCGTGTTCCCACAGCGCCATCATGACCAGGTACTGCGGATAAGTCAGATCGAGCGGCTCGAGCAGGGGGCGATAGGCTCTGATTAGCGCATTGGCTGCTGAGTAGAGGGATCTGCAGATCTGCAGGTCCAGGTTCAGGGGAGAGGGTTGGTTCACCGATGGGCATCCTGAAGAGAAGCATTCGCGGAATAATAGCTTTTTTATGGTGTAAAATATTATTGTGTGCAATTATATCGTGCGCAATATAAAAAAGGGTGTGATTCATGGTTTCAAGCATTCGAAGGCTTCTCCTGGGCGCGATGGCTGTGGCTGCCGCTGCTTCTCACGGACAGCTGCCGCCGATCGATGACGGTACTTTCCAATGCATACGTGACATGACGTCCGTGCGGGGGTTCTACATCGACAACCTCAACGGGGCGGACGCGCTGGCAGGCACTCTGGCGGTTGCGGAGTCAGAAACCGGCGGGGTTTATCCGGTCGGGTCCGTGGTGCAGCTCGTGCCTACGGAAGTGATGGTCAAAAGGGAAGCAGGCTTCAGCGACGCCACACACGACTGGGAGTTCTTTGAGCTCGATGTGGCGCCTGAGGGGACGAGCATTCGCGTGCGGGGCACTACGGATGTGGTGAACCGTTTCGGCGGCAACTGCCTGGACTGCCATGCTAAAGCGAAGCCGGAGTGGGATCTGATCTGCGAGCAGACTCATGGCTGCGACCCAATCCCGCTGACGCCGATCATGGTGAAAGCCATTCAGAAAACTGATCCGCGGTGTCCGCCGGTGACGCTTACGGATGAGGAGGCGGCGATGCTCAAAGCCCTCATGGGAGGGGGCTCCTGAGCCGTGGGCGGTTTCTGAATCTTGCCCAGCAGCCGTAGGTACATGGAGGCGATCACTTCCGGGTCGACGTTCATGCCCTGGCTCTTTGCGTCGAATGGCCCGTGCTTCACACCAGAGTCCGGCATGCCAGAGCGGCCACGGCCAGTTTCATGGCGCCTTTGAATCGTTTGACAACCTTCTGCCAGCGGGGCATTTTCCGGAGGGCGACGGATATGCATAGGTAACAGGGAGGTGAAGCATGTATCTGATCACGAACAGAGATCTGAGAGCGGAGTCGGGCGGCGTCGAGATTTTCGACAGCAAACCCAACAGGTTGGGTGGTAATGAGCTGCGTATCGTCGAAGTGACCGGACCGCTGACGAAACTGCGGGCCAAAGCGTTGAAGGACGAGCTTTCGCAGAGCCGGGTTGCCGCGCTCAAGAAGCAGTTCGATCTCAAGATCGATGAGACCAGAACCTGGTATGCGAGTCTCGAAGTCGCCTGCAGGCTTTTCAAAAAGGCGAGCGACGAAGGCAAGCACCTTCTGCTGTACGTTCATGGTTACAACAACAACGTGAAAGATGTGGTGGCGACGGCCAGAAGGATCGAGCGCCAGTACAAGGATGTGATCGTTGTTCCCTTCACCTGGCCAGCAAAAGGTGGCGGTGCGATCTCGGGCGCTGCGAACTACATTGACGACAAGCGGGATGCTCGTGCATCGGAAGGTGCGTTGGATCGCGTTTTCGAAGCGGTTTACAAGCTGCATGCGCTCCTGGTGGAAAGTCAGACTGCGCATCTGTGGGAGCGGGCGACGCAGCGTTTCCCCGACAACCATGAGCGTGCTCGCTCCGAGTACGTCAAACTGCAGTCGCGGGTCTGCAGGGTGTCTATCAATCTGTTGTGCCACTCCATGGGTAACTATGTGCTCAAGCACGCAACCCTGCCCACGGGCGCCCGTATCAGGCGTCTGATATTCGATAACGTGGCACTGGTTGCGGCTGATACGAACAACGTGGATCACGCGCGCTGGGTGGGCGTCATCGAGTCCAGGGGCGGAACGTATGTGGTGATCAACGAAGACGACTACGCGCTGCAATGGTCGCGACGCAAGCCGGGCGAGGAGCAGTTGGCGCGGCTGGGCCATCACCTTCGCGGATTGAACGCGGCGAACGCAACGTACATCGATGTCACCGAAACACCGCACGTGCGTGACGACCATTCCTATTACAACGGTCCCCCGGTGGAGAAAAACGCCAAGCTACGACGGGTCTTCCATGACATTTTTACGGGGCGGCGGCCGGAACATGCGGCCAGCCGTCTGCGCTATCACGCTGAAATCAATGCTTATAGAACGACCTAGCGGTTGCGCCAGGAGCCGGCGACGATCCGTGTATTGCCCTGGCGACGGGTGTAGCCTTTGCTATCGAAATATTCCAGAACGTCGATGGCAATGTTGCGGCCGATCCCCGTGACGTCGCGGTAGCTTCGCACGTCGAAAGAGCCGCCCTGGGCGAGTTCGAGTGCCTGGTCGGCCAGTTCGTCCAGAATTTCCGGCAGGTAGTAGCGGTTGTCGTTGATTCGGTCCAGAACTTTCAGTTTGGCCAGTTCCGGCATCGCTTTCGACAGCTTGTGCAACGGTTCGCCGGAAGTCTTGGCGAGGTCTCCCAGGCTCGGTGGCTGCTTTGAGTCTAGCAGCGGCTTGAGTTTGCCTAACAGCTTCTTCTGTTCGTCGCTCAGCTCGGCTTCGTGGCGGGGAAGATGGAACATGCCGCCTGTGTGGGCCAGGCGGCCTTCCGTCTGCAACTCACGGAGCAACTCACCGCGGAAAGCGGTGGGGATGTTCGCGGGCAGTTCATTCTCCCGAACACCCTGCAGGTTGGGAGA
>JAUIKX010000068.1 GCA_030430515.1 Gammaproteobacteria bacterium
GGCGCCGTACCTGCGAAAGTTTGGCGAATTCACGGTGCCCGACTTCATCGGCACGCGTTACTACGGCAATACAGCGCGTACGGTCGCGGTCATCAGTCTGATACTCATCTCCTTCACCTACGTTGCCGGCCAGATGCGCGGCGTGGGCATCGTCTTCTCCAACTTTCTCAACGTCGACATCACGACAGGCGTCGTCATCGGTATGGCCGTCGTTTTCGTGTACGCAGTGCTCGGCGGCATGAAAGGCATTACCTACACTCAGGTTGCCCAGTACTGCGTCATGATCTTTGCCTATCTCGTGCCGGCGATCTTCATCTCGCTCCTGATCACCGACAATCCAATTCCCCAGTTCGGTCTCGGCTCAGACGCCGCAGACGGCTCGGGAATCTCCGTTCTCGACAAGCTGGATAGCACGCTGATAGAACTCGGCTTCGGCCCCTACACCCAGGGCAGTAAGGACATGATCGACGTCTTCGCCATCACCATGGCGCTGATGCTCGGCACTGCAGGACTACCTCATGTGATCGTGCGCTTTTTCACCGTGCCCAAGGTATCTGACGCTCGTCGCTCCGCGGGTTACGCGCTCCTGTTCATTGCCGTTCTCTACACCACCGCGCCTGCAGTTGGCGCGTTCGCGCGCCTGAACTTCATCGACACGGTGCAGAACACACCTTACGAAGAGATCGATGGCTGGTTCAGCAACTGGGAAGACATCGGCCTCATTGCCTGGATCGACAAAAACGCAGACGGCAAAGTGCAGTATTCTGCCGGCGCGCCGTTCGATGGCAAACCTGTTTTCACCGAGGAAAGAACCGAGGTGGGCGCTCGCGTGGTTGCTAACGAACCGGCTCCGGGAAACAACGAAGTGTACGTCGATCGGGACATCATGGTGCTCGCCAACCCCGAAATCGCCAAGCTTCCGGGTTGGGTGATCGCACTGGTTGCAGCGGGCGGGTTGGCCGCAGCGCTTTCCACAGCAGCAGGTCTGTTGCTGGTGATCTCCACTTCCGTTTCTCATGATCTCATCAAAAAGACGTTCGCAAGGGATCTGAGTGACCGGCAGGAGCTGCTGTATGCCAGAATCGCTGCAGCAACGGCCATCGGCATTGCCGGTTACCTAGGTATCAACCCACCGGGTTTCGTCGCGCAGGTGGTGGCGTTCGCTTTCGGACTCGCGGCCTCATCGCTGTTTCCAGCGATCCTCATGGGCATCTTCGATAAGAAGATGAATCGCGAGGGTGCCATCGCCGGAATGGTCGGCGGCCTGCTGTTCACCATCGCCTACATCAGCTACTTCAAGTTCATCGATCCAGCAGCCAACAACGCAACGTTCTGGTGGTTCGGCATCTCGCCGGAAGGCATCGGCGCAGTCGGCGCTGTACTCAACTTTCTATTGGCCTACACGGTGTCCAGAGCGTTCCCGGCCGCCCCGGCAAAGGTACAGGAGCTGGTAGAGCAGATTCGAATCCCTCGAGGCGTCGAAAAACCACACGAGCATTGAACGCATGAATCAGGAACTGGACGACGCACAGTGGCGTCAGGTACGCAAGATCGAAAGTCTGGAGGCACAAGGCATTGCCATAGGCGGATGGAAGCTCGGCATGACTTCGGGAGAGTCGAGAGACGCTCTGGGTGCCGGGTTTCGGCCGTTTGGTTTCGTTCGTTCGGACCGGATTTTCCACGATGGCGGCAAGGTGAGCTGGTCAGACGTCACACCGGGTCAGATTGAAACAGAACTCTGCATCATCATGCAGGAAGATCTGGTTGGTGATGTGAGCGCCAAAGACGCACGAGACGCGGTGCACCTTGCCGCGGGATTCGAGCTGAACCAGAAGCGTCTACCCAGAGACGCTGAGCCCACGGAGCGCATTGCCGACAATCTATCCAACTGGGGTATCGTTGCGGGCGCCGGCATAGCGGTACCTGACGACTGGGAACCGGAAGACATGGTCGTCAGCATCCGCCACGGAGCAGAGTTGGCCTCAACGGTGGCCGCCGCCGGCCACATTGACGACCACTTCAAATCCATCGCACGCCTGGCAAACCGCCTGCAGAAATTCGGCAGAAAGCTCGGCAAAGGCGACTACGTGATTACCGGTGCGTTCGGAAAAGTATCAGAGCCGCAGCCGGGATTCTGGACCGGTTCGTTTTCCGGCATCGGAGAAGTAACGATAGAAGTGACGAACTAGGGAACCTCTGATTTATTCCGGAAGCTCAGAGTTCCAGGCGCGTGTGCTGGCAAGGCACGGCTCGCAGGGAATGTAGGCTACCTTTCCAAGAGACGTAACGCAGTCAGCGCGCGCGCCTGGAGCTCCCGTAGGGCGTCATTCACGGGCTTCGTGGCGTTGTTGTGCTCTTTGCCAAGGTGACCTACATTGCCTTCAGAGCACGCCTAGCCACGAAGCCCGTGAATGGCGCTGAGCAAACGGAATAAATCAGAGGTTCCCTAGGAGGGAAGCAGTGGAATACGATCTGATCATCAAGGGCGGCAAGGTTGTCGATGGCAGCGGCGCGGTTGCCATGAATGCAGACATCGCTGTGAGCAACGGTCGAATCGCGCGCATGGGTGATCTGTCTGGCGACACCGCGTCGCGCACTATCGACGCTACCGGCAAAGTAGTGACCCCTGGATTCGTCGATCTGCATACCCATCTGGATGCGCAGGTGGGTTGGGATCCGATGATGAGCTCCAGCTCCTACCATGGTGTGACGACGGCGCTCATTGGCAACTGCGGCGTTACATTTGCCCCCTGCAGCGAAAAGAACCATCGCTATCTCGCCGAACTTATGGAGTCTGTCGAGGATATCGCTGCCGATGCCATCATGGACGGTCTGCCCTGGAACTGGCGCAGTTACGGCGAGTATCTTGACTCGGTTCAATCCCTGAATCCGGCGCTGAACATCGTTGGTCTGGCCGGTCACTCTTCCATCCGCTACGAGGTCATGGGCGACCGCAGCATGGACGAAGGGGTGCAGGCGGACGACCGGGAGCTCCGGCAGATTGCCGACCTGGTGAAGACCTCGGTAGAAGAAGGTGCGGTTGGTTTCTCCACTTCCCGTTTTCTGCCGCATACGGTGCCCGACGGTCGCTGCACGCCCGGCACCTGGGCCGACCTGCGGGAGATCAAGGCTATCCAGGAGGCGGTGATCGCCGGCGGTGGTGTGGGTGGTGTTTTTCAGTCTGCGAACGATTTTCAGACCCGGCGCGAAATCGAAATGCAAATCTTCGAGCAGGGTACCGACCTCGGCTGTCAGGTGCTCTTCTCTGGCGGAGCGGGCCAGAAAGGCGATGGTGGTGTTGCTCAGTGGCAGGACTTTTTCGCTCGCCACAACGAAGGCGGCAGGCGCTTGAACGGGGTCTGCCACACGCGACCGAGCGGTTCGTTCTTCGGCCTGGCGCAGCTGTCGCCATTTGTGCGCCGGTCATCCGCGTGGAAGGAACTCATGGCCTTGCCGACGATAGCAGACAGGGTGGCAGCGCTCTCAGACGATACGACCCGCGCAAAGCTCATCGCCGAAGGCATTGAAACCGGTGAGATGGAAAAGCTGGCACCCATGCTGCACCCGTTCGGCACAGGCGAGACGCCGGATCTGGATTTCGATCAGAAGGCGAGCCTTGCTCAGCTTGCTGGGCAGGCCGGCAAAGACCCCGTGGAGGTCTATGTCGAGCGCCTGCTGGCATCCGAGGGGCGCGAATTTTTCAACCTCTGGATGTTTGGCGGTGCCCTGGAAAACCAGTGGAAGTACATGCAGCTGCCATGGGTGGTGCCCATGCTGGGTGACGCAGGTGCACACGTGGGGTTCTTTACGGATACCGACTCGCCAACGGTGCTGTTGAGCGAGCTGGTGCGCAATCACGGTGTGTACACGTTGGAAGAGGGTGTGCACCGCATCACCGGTATGTCAGCCGGCATCCTTGGCCTGAAGGAGCGCGGCGAGCTGCGCGAGGGCTGGCACGCGGACATCAATGTCATCGATTACGACAATCTCTCGACCTGCCATCCTGAGTACGTCAACGATTTTCCCCATGGTGGCGGTCGCTTCATCGTCAAAAGCCGCGGTTACGACGCGACCATCGTTGGTGGTGCCGTAGTGGTGGAAAATGGCGAACACACGGGCCAACGACCGGGCCAGGTCATCCGCGAATTTCAAAGAAGCTGATTCAGCGGGAGGAGGGCGAATGAGCGAAACGGAAACCGATCTACCTCAAGGTATCGCGCTCACCGCGCTGGATGAGAATTTTCGCGATGATCCGTATCCCGTGCTCGGCAGCATTCGTGACAAGACCGCAGTGCTGCACGATGCTGAGCTCGGGCGGTACGTCTACACCCGTCACGACGATGTCAAAGAGATTCTTCACGATGGCGCATTGTGGAGCGATCCCCGTAAAGCCAACCCTGGCACGTTCACCCGCGAGTTTCTCGGGCGTGGCGATGAAGAGCCTTCGATGCTGCTCATGGACGAACCCGGCCATCGGCGCCTGCGCATGCTCGTGAGCAGGCCGTTCACTCCTGCGGCGGTAGAACGCTGGCGCGAGCGCGCCCGGGCGATCGTCGAGCGTGTGCTCGACGACATCCATGACGAGGAGTTCGATCTCATCGAACAGTTCGCGGGCCCGGTGCCAACGGTGGTGATTGCTGAAATGCTGGGTATCGATCCCGCCATGCACGCTGACTTCAAGGACTGGTCGGATGTCTCTGTGCAGATCGGTTTCAACCCGTTTCCAACGCCGGAGCAAACGGCTGCCGGAGAAGGAGCGCAGGCTAAGCTCGACGCGTTTTTCAAAAGCGAGATTGCGGCCAGACGTGCCCACCTGGGCGACGACCTCATTTCTGACATGATCAGAGCTGAGGCGGAGGGCGAGAAGCTGACCGAGCCTGAGATCGTCCAGCAGTGCAATCTGCTGCTGATTGCCGGCAACGTCACCACGACCGATCTCATCGGCAATGGGGTGAAAGCGCTGCTGGATCATCCCGAACAGCTTGCAAAGCTGCGCAGCAATCCGTCGCTCATCAGGAATGCGGTCGAAGAGATGCTGCGCTATGACTCGCCGGTGACCAACTCCGGGCGCATCGCCAATCGCAGCCTCGACATCGGCGGTTGCCCTGTGCATCAGGGCGACAGCCTGTCCACGTCCCTGGCAGCGGCGAATCGTGATCCTTCCGTTTATGTTGATGCTGATCGTTTCGATATCGAGCGCGAAGACACGCATCACCAGTCGTTCGGTGGTGGCAGGCACCTCTGCCTTGGCGCGCATCTGGCGCGGCTCGAAGCGCAGGAAGCCATTCTCGGGCTGCTGGCACGCTATCCGGTGCTCGAGCACGGAAAGCAGGGTTGGCAATACGCGCAGGTGCCGAGCTTTCGCGGTATGACAAAATTCTGGGTGCGGGGCGTCAGCGCTTGAAAACCGACCATTTCATGTATGCGGTGCCGTCTCTGGAGGCGGGTAAGGCCTGGGCGGAAGAGACCTTTGGCGTCGCGCCGATGTACGGCGGTGAGCATCTCGGGCTTGGCACCTGCAATGCGCTGCTCTCGCTGGGTGACACGTATCTCGAGATCATCGCGCCGGATCCGCAGCAGCAACTCGACGGCACGTTGGGCGAGCGATTCGCGGCGCTCAAAGTCGGAGGCCTTGTCACGTGGGCAGTGCAGGGTGATCTTCAACAGGTTGCTCAGGCGCTGCGACAGGCCGGGGTTCGCCTTGTTGGACCCAATCGGACCGAGCGGCAGGACGCAAGCGGTCAGATGCTCGCCTGGGAGCTGCTGTTCCCAGCGGGTACGCTCTATGGCGGAAGTATGCCGTTTTTCATCGATTGGCTGGAGTGTGAGCACCCGAGCAGCACGAGTCCCACAGCCGGAGAGGTTCGAGCGCTCAGCGTTTCAGAAACGGATGCGAACGGGCTTCGCGGCTTGCTGCGGGCTGTCGGTATCGATGTGCCGGTGTCATCGGGCGATCCCGGGCTGCGTCTCGAGATTTCGACATCCGTCGGTGAGGTTGTGCTGACGAGCACCGCCGAGACGGCCAGTATCAGAATTGCCTGAATAAGGGGCGTCCATGAGCAATGAAAAGCTGTCCAAGAAGTCCATCGAGGTGCTTGGCAAGAAGATGACCTACGTCGAGATGGGCGAGGGCGATCCAATCGTCTTTCAGCACGGCAACCCGACTTCTTCCTACCTGTGGCGCAATATCATGCCATATGCTCAAGGCAAAGGTCGGTGCATCGCACTTGACCTGATCGGCATGGGCGATTCGGAAAAGCTGGATGATTCCGGGCCCAATCGTTATACGTTCGCAGAGCACTACACCTATTTCAGCGCGGCGCTCGAGGCGCTCGGGGTCACTGAAAACGTCACGCTGGTGATCCACGACTGGGGCTCGGCACTCGGCTTTCACTGGGCCAATCTGCATCCTCAGGCGGTCAGCGGTATCTGCTACATGGAGGCCATCGTTGCGCCGTTCCCAAGCTGGGAAGACTTCTCCGAAGCGGCCGCACCCGTGTTTCAGGGCTTCCGGTCGCCGGCAGGTGAAGAGATGGTGCTGGAGAAAAACATCTTCGTCGAACGGGTGCTGCCGGGGTCCGTGCTTCGCGGCCTGACCGAAGAAGAGATGACGGTTTACCGCCGTCCGTTCGCTGAGCCAGGCGAAGACCGCCGTCCAACGCTTACGTGGCCACGGCAGATACCTATCGCAGGGGAGCCGCCGGAAGTTGTGGCGATCGCCCGAAGCTATGCAGACTGGCTGGCTCAGAGTAAGGTCAAGAAGCTCTTCATCAACGCGGAACCGGGTGCGATTCTCACCGGCGCCATGCGTGATTTCTGCCGCACCTGGCCCAACCAGACCGAAGTCTCGGTGGCGGGCAGCCATTTCATACAGGAAGACAGCCCCGATGAAATCGGTCGTGCGCTCGCGGAATGGTTGGGGTGAACGACCTGCACGCGGGTTTTTTCGACCTGGTCGGTAACGTGCGTGCTATGCGCCGACTCAAACCGGATCCGGTGCCGGAAGCGCTGATCTTCAAAGTGCTCAATGCGGGCGTGCAGGCCTGTTCCGGGCAGAACACGCAACCTTGGGAATTCGTGCTCGTCGATGACCCGGAGAGGAAACGCTGGTTCGCCGAACGCTACCGCAACGCCATGTACACCCGCTTCCGCATCTCACCGGATCAGGTGGAGGGGCGCAACGACAAGCTCGCGCGTCAGCTCAAGGCCGTGCTATACCAGATCGAACATATGCACGAGACGCCGTACCTCCTGTTCGTGTGTGGCGAGCGCGACTGGCCGTTCAAGGTGCCGCAGGAAAAACGGCTTGGCCTCGCGCCGCCAAATTACGGGGCGGTGTATCCATGCGTGCAGAACATTCTGCTGGCCTGTCGTGCGGTCGGCCTGGGTGCTGCGCTCACGACAATGCACCAGGTGTTCGAGGATGAGCTGCACGAATATCTTGGCATTCCCGTGGAGTACGGCGTGGTGGTGACCATTCCCATCGGCTGGCCGATGGGCAACTTCGGGCCGGTTAAACGCGTGCCTGCAGAGACCAAGACCCACCGCAACCACTGGTGAGTATTCAGCCTCGCAGATCCGCCATCAGCTCGATGGTGCGGTCGATCTCGCCTTCTTCCACTTCGAACGGAAAAACGCACAGGTCTGTGACACCCACCGATTCAAGTCGATTGATTTCACTGCGCAGCGTCTGTTCGTCGCCGATGATCGCCAGGTCTTCCACGCCGTTAACGCCCTCGCGGTCGAGCATGGCGCGGTAGGAGGGCACTGTTGCGTAGATTTTGAACACTTCCGCCGCCAACGCGCGGGCTTCGTCCGGTTTCTGCGTGAGCACCACCGGGAAACCGGCAACGACTCGGGGCGTGGGCCTGCCTGCGCTTTCGGCGCCTGCGGTGAGACCGGGCACGATGTGTTCTTCCAGGGTTCGCAATCCCGTTGCCCAGGCGATGGTGCCGTCTGCCATCTCGCCGGTGAGGCGCAGCATCAGCGGGCCCAGAGCCGCGACGAGCACCGAGGTGGTGTGCTCACAGGGTGGCGGTGCCAGATTGACTTTGAACGGTGGATCAACGCGTTTGACCGGTTCGCCACGCATCTGCGGTACCAGCACGTCCAGATAGTCGCGCATCTGTCGGGCCGGCTTGTCGTACGACATGCCCCACAAGCCTTCGACCATGAACTTGTGCGCGAGCCCAACGCCAAGAGTGAATCGACCGTTGCAGGCCTGCTGGGTGCTGGCCGTCTGTTGGATCATCGCTGCAGGGTGGCGGGTGAAAATCGGCATGACCGCGGTGCCGATCTCGATACGTTCGGTGATGTTACCCAGCACTGCGGATGCCGTGAGCGCATCGAGGGCGATATTGGCGATCCAGGCGGTGTCGAGGCCCGCTGACTCTGCCGCCTTGCCACGTTTCAGAAGTTCCTGCAGATTGGGTTCAGCACCGCTGCCTTCTCCCACCATCATGCCGATGCGCATGGCTCGTGTTCCCATTAAAAGCTGACGTGCTGCCATGGTAACAACGGGAGAGGCGCAGATGTATCGCTTGGCGGCTTGATTTGGGTATGCTCAGACACGCCTAGGTTTCAGATTGCAGGGAGAGAGGAAATGCCCACACAAGCTCGCGTAGTGGTTCTACCCGTCGATGACGGGCCGTTGAAAGTCGTCGAGGTCAATCTGCCGGATCCTGGTCCGCACGAGGTGATTGTTCGGCAGTACGCGTCCGGCGTATGCCATTCCCAACTGCACCAGATGCACACGCCGCGTGACGCGCCGGTGGTGCTCGGCCATGAATCCACCGGCGTTGTCGTGAAAGCCGGCTCAGAGGTGACGCATGTTGCCGAGGGCGATACGGTGATGGTGACCTGGGTGCCCCGGGATGCCCGGGAGAACGCACGCGTTGCGGCACCCGCCACGCTTGCCTTGCCAGACGGCGCGACGGCGGTTTCGCAGAATGTCTTTACCTGGGCGGACACCACCATTGCCGATGAGCAGTATGTGGTGAAAGTCGCCTCAGACATCAACCGGGAAGTGACAGCGATCATTGGTTGCGCGGTGATGACCGGTGCCGGGGCGGTGGAAAACACGGCCGGGGTCAAGGCAGGCAACAGCGTTGCGGTGTTTGGCGTCGGTGGCGTGGGTCTGTCCGGCATCGTCGCGGCTAAGAACCTGGGAGCCGATCCGATCATTGCCGTCGATCTGGATGACGCGAAGCTCGATTTCGCCCGCAAGTTCGGCGCGACCCACACCATCAATGCATCGCAGGAAGACCCCGTTCAGGCCATCAAAGCGCTGACGGTTCGACAGGGGAAGCAGACGATGATCGAGGGCGATGTGTCGGGTGCCGACTACGTGTTCGATTGCATCGGCCTGAAAGCCACCATGGAGCAGATCGTGCCCGCGGTACGCACCGGCTTCTTCGGTGCGGAACCGGGCGGCACCGCCGTGCTGGTCGGGGTGCCGATGACCGACGTCTCGCTCAATGCGCTCGATGTTCTGCTGAACGAAAAGAAGTTTATCGGCTCCATCGGCGGCTCCTGTTCACCAGATCGAGACTTTCCCAAGTACCTCGACTGGTATGCCGACGGCAGTCTCGATCTCGATGCGCTGGTCACCGCGCGTTACGGCATCGATGACATCAATGAGGCGGTTCGTGCGCTGGAAGCGGGGGAGATCTCCGGGCGGGCGATTCTGGTTTTCGACTGACGTTCAGTCGGCGATCTCGAGGACGACACGCTGGTAGCGGGTCAGCGGTGGTGTGCCCTGATCCGTACCCTCGACAATGATGTGAACGGTTTGCCCTGCTGTCGCGTTTGAGGGTAGCGATACGGTGGCTGATCGACCGTCTGCATCGATGTTCACTGTGCCTTCGTGATTGCCGGCTTCTGCATATTCCCACCACGAGAATGTCACCGGGTCGCCGTCAGGGTCGCTGGCATTGGCATGCAGTGTGATGCTCGACCCGGGTGCCACATAGAGATGATTCGGTCGGGACACGGAAACGACCGGTGGATGGTTTGCGTCTTCAAAAGGCAGAACGTTCCAGTCGGCTCGAGCGGCAAAATCCCGCTGCATCGCCTCGACCCAGCGAGTGATCGGGAAGTACTTGTCCTGCTTGCCAGTGTAGGTGTTGAGGTCGGTGACGTCCTCACCGTCTCTCCAGAGTCGAGGGTTTGCCGAGGACTGAATCAGCCGTCCCGGCCAACCTCCGAAGTGCGGGTTTTCAATCGTGCCGAGCCCCACGTCGATTAGATGTATGAACGCGGGGCTGTCGCCTTCTGAAATGAAGTCGAAACGCTGCCGACCGGCTTCTCGTGCCTGTTCTCTTGTTGCACGATTGTGCTCGGGATCACCATCGAGCGGTCTGTCGTCTCCCCAGGTGTAGTAGTGCGCCATCAGCGGCCCGTGACCGTTGAGAATGTGCTCGGCGAAGAACGTCCCTTCGAGCGTCGCGCGTGGCCCTTCGGGTACGGTCTCGGGCCAGAGATAGGCAAACGGCAGAAACTGCCGGCTGTTGTACAGCACCCTGATGCTCGGCCAGTTCGGCTCGATGTAACGTTTGTAGGTCGAGTCCTGATCGAGAATGATGTAGATCACCGTCTTGTCGGAGACTCGCTTGTAGACATGCTGCCAGTCCGGGGTGTGGCGAAACTCTTCCTCAATCGACTTCAGCGCCCGGGCGATGGTATTGGTACCACCCCAGGCCTGCAGGTAGATCGGGCTGTCGTCGGAGCCATCGAGCAACAGCGCCTTGATGAACTCAGAGCCTTCGGTTTCTCGGGCCATGGCCCCTTCGAAGTCGATGTTGCCGATCCGTATGACCTCTCTCAAGTCGTCTGGCGCAGGATACTCCGGGTCATGTTGCAGCAGGTTCGGGTAGACCTGCGCGTAGAGGTCGAGCAGCTCCTGAATCCACTGTGTGCCGACCCAGCGCAGATGGGTGCGCTCTCCGTACATCTCCCGGGTCATGTCCATCTCTGAGATGAACGGCGTGTCCTGGCCATCGCCTTTGTAGTGCCACATGGAGCTCGAGTAGACGAGGCCGACGACGTCGAACTCGTTGGTGTAGAGCAACATGCGGATGAACGAATCGATGTCGTCGACCTCGCCGTCTGTGGTGACCACCGTTCGAGGTTTCGCCGCAATTGCCGGCAAGCTGATCATGAGAATGCACAGAAAGATCAGAAGGATTTTCATTGGTTTATCTGCGGATGAACTCTTTGAGGATTGCATCAGACAGCCGACGATACAGCTCCTGAATATCAGGCTCATTTGCGAGCATTTTCTCGTGTGCGGCAATTGTATTGCGGTCACCTCTCCGGGCGGGGCCGGTCTGGGCGGCTCGAGGTCCGACGGTGAGTGCCTTTTCCACCATCTCGCGAATGAGTGCCCCGTAGATGCCGAAGTCCTGCTGCGAGCCGGTAGACTGAGCGACCCGTTCTGCTGCGATCCACAGGAAGTTGCTCAGGTTGTTGGCAATGACCGCCCCGAGGTGCAGGACCTTACGTTGCTCTGAATCGACTTCTATCTGCCTGCCACCGATCTGTTCGATGACCGCTCTCAGCTCGCTGCCGGCCTGCGAATGGAACTCCTTTGCCAGCGTGACCTTAGTGAAGTCGGTGAAGACGCCGTTCGTCAGTGAGGCAATCGGCCATAGCACGGCGGTCTCTCTGCCGAGTGCATCGAGCACGTTCAGCGGTGTGGTGCCGCTGCAGTGAACGAAGTGACGCTTTCCGGCCACGGGAGTGAGCGCTTCCACGACTTCGGGGATCATCTGGTCGGCAACGGTGATGAAGGTCAGGTCGATGTCGTCCCGAAGTTGTGTTACATCATCGGCGCAGCTGGGCTCCAGAAACCCTTGTGCCTTCAGTGCGTCAGCCAGGTATTTGGCCGATTCCATGCGTCGGCTGATGACCTGATGAAGTTCCAATCCGTGACGGGCGAGATTGAGCGCCAGGCTGTAAGCCAGATTCCCCGCGCCGATGATGGCAACTCTGTGGACGGACTTGTTCAGTTCAGTCGGCCGGTTTCGTGGCCCACACCAGCTTCGTCATGCCGCTGATGAGCGTGCCGACCTTTGGGGGGTTGAAGCCGGCGGCCTCAAAATGCTCTGCCAGCAAACCGGAGTGAGTGATACAGCATCCGGTGTGAACGCCATATGCTGCAGCTGCCATAGGGCGGCCAGCTCCGGGCCGGAACGGTCGTTTTCTACCATGAAGTCGTGAACGAGGACCTTGCCGCCGGGTTTCAGTGCGGCGTAAGCCTTCTTCAACAGTTCCGGGATACTCTCGCCGGGTACGCCGCTGCACAGGTAGCTCATGAGCACTGCGTCTACAGGCGCGGGCCATTGCGCTTCCAGCGCGTTGCCACCCATGAACTGAATGCGGTCGCTCAAGCCCGCTTCGCTGGCTTTCTCCTCGCCGAGGCTGACGACATTGGGGAAGTCGAGGATGGTTACGTTGAGTTCGGGATTGGCCTCGCACAGGCGTATGGCGAAGCCGCCCGTGCCGCCGGCCACGTCGAGCAGCTGCCGGTCTTCTGAAAAATCGATCATGCGCGCCAGGGTGCGGCCCGGCCCGAGAGAACCCGCGTGTTGGGATTCGCTGTAGAGGTGCGCTTCGGCTTCATCCGCCATCCAGTGTTCGTAGGAGGCGATCTGCGAATCGTCCAGCCGGTCGAAGACCACGTCTTCGAGCTGATTCATGAAGGGGAACATCTGCCGGTCGATCTGGTATCTGAGGTAGTCGCCGAAGTCGTATTTCGCGCCGCGAACGAGGAAGTTCTCTGCGCCTGGCGAGTTGCTGAAGCGGTCGCCGTTTTTCTGCACGATGCCGGTGGTGAGCAAAGCGGTGAGCACGGTGGTGACCCGATTTTCTGGCGTATCGATGATGTCTGCCAGTTCTGCGCTGGTTTTCGGACCGTCAGCTAAATGCGTGAACAGGTCCAGATGCAGACCGACAAATAACGCCTTTGATGCCATGAACCCGAAGGCGATCTGAGAAATTTCTTCCGCTTCGGTGACGGGTTGAGGCATATGAGGCTCCGCTTTGGTGTTAACCGGCTCAGGGTAACAAGCGGCAGCGGGGCTGTAAAAAGTGCTGCGAAAAGCGCTGAAAAAGCGCTTATTCCCAAGCAACATGCAGTTCGGTCGGACCTCTGAAGGTAATGTTCGGCGCAAAGTTCAGCTTCTGGTTCTCCACCAACCGAAGGCTTGGGATTCGCTTCGTCAGCGCTTCGATGGCGATCTGCCCTTCGAGCCGGGCGAGGCGTGCGCCCAGACAGAAGTGAATGCCGTGGCCGAACGACACGTGTTTGTCGGCGTTTGGCCGGTCGATGTCGAAATCTGTGGGCGCCTCGAACAATTCCGGATCGTGGTTAGCGGCTCCCAGGCTGATGAAGATGCGCGTTCCCTTTGGAATCTGTACACCGTGAAACTC
>JAUIKX010000069.1 GCA_030430515.1 Gammaproteobacteria bacterium
ACTTTCGATTCCACCTGCTTGGTGTAAATCACCTCGCTGGTCTCGGCATCGATCAGCCGGAAGTTCATGCCGACGCGACCGCTGTCGCTCTTGAAGCCGACGCCGCCCAGAACCGGTACTTTCTTGGTGAGGAGACCACCGATACCGCTGTTGCTGCTCTGCGTCTTGGCTTCATAGTCTGTGACAACCACCTGCACAAGGTACTGAGCGCCGAGCACTTTGCCGGTCTTCGCACCCGAAGGCTTACTGATGCGCCCTGACGAGGCCAGGTCCTGCTCCTGAAGCACCTGGCCAAGCACTTTACGTTCAACCAGCCGAAAACGTCCGGAGTTGTTCATGACATCCATGACGATAGCTTCGATGCCATTGACCGGCACCTGCTGGGCATGATCGTAGCTCCAGCTGTACGACTGGCCTCCGGGGCCTGAAAAGCTGTACGAAGACGAGCGGCTCTGATTGTCGACCTCCAGCACCCCCACACGCGACTTGGCGCCGTCGTAGCCGCCCCATTCGAGGTTGAGCAGATACTTTGCATCGAGCCGATCGATGTTCTCAGGTAGCGGCACGCGCGTCGACTTGCCCACCGCATACGCGAGATAGTCAGCCGTCGCAGCTGTGGAAAGCAACAGCATTGAAAGCCCAATCCAAAGGTACTTGCTCATGATCCCCTCCTAAACAATCAGAATCACCAGTAAAACAATGTTCCTCTCAACGCTCAAGCGGCGGCGGCAGCCAGCGCATGGCGACCGCCCCAGGCAGCATCAGGCCGATGAACAGCAGGAACGCCGTGTCATAGCTGCCGTACGCGTCGTATATCCATCCGGCAATGATAGGACCCAGGGAAGCGAGCGTCAGAGTCAGCATGAGCGCGCCCATGCCACGGCCGAAGCCGCTCGACGGGAACCGCGACGAGATGACGAGCCCCATCATCGGCAGCAGGCTGCCACCGGCAAGCCCCACACAGACCACCGCCGCCAGAAGGCGCCACCAGCCGGGTTCGTTCTGCAGCAGCAGCATGGCGGTCACCATGCTGGCAACCGCAAGCCCGTGCAGGGCGCGGTGGTCGAGCCAGTCTCCCAGCGCGCCGAAGAACAGCTTACCGGCGATCATGCTGACCGAGCCCAGCGCAACGATGAACCCCGCCTGCTCGGCAAACCCGAGGTCATGGGCAAACACCCCCATGTTGAACTGTGTGGCACCGAATGTGAGGTTCAGGGGAAGAAAAGCGGATGCCGCAATTCTGAAGGTTCGCGACCGGATCACGTCGCCGAAGGTCAAAGCTGTCTGAATTTCGTGTGTGTCCTGTCGGGGTGATGGGCGCGAAAGGATGAGCAGCGTCAGAGGCACGACCAGCGCGACCCCGCCGACCAGCAGCCAGACCGCCACGTCACGCCAGAGTCCCGCCGCCAGCGATGCCGCCACCAGAAGGGGCACGACCACGCCGCCAACGTTCGTGCCCATGGCAGACAACCCCACCGCAAGCCCCCTCTGCCGGGTGAACCAGCGCGTGACCAGCGTCTGCGACGCAAGCGTGCCCATGGTGGTCATCGCAAAAGGAAAAACCAGCGCGTAGATCGCCAGCAGATGCCACAGCTGGGTCGCGCGGGCGACCAACCACCATCCGAGCGCATAGCACACACAACCGAACAGCACGATGTTGCGCACCCGGTATCTGTCCATGGCGCCGCCAACCAGGGGGCTGAGCAGGCCGAAGGAAAGCTGCATGGCGGATATGGCCAGCATTACCTCGGCGCGGCTGGCACCGAAGGCATCGAGCCACTCGGGGGCGTAGAGCGTGAACGAATAGAGAATCGTGCCCAACGTGGTGGCCTGAAGCACGACGGTGAACGCAAGAATGCACCAGCGGTAACGTGACTCGTCCAAGAAGAACCGGCCATGGCAAAACGGACGAGTCTAGAGGAAGATTGACGCTGATCAACATAAAGGGGGAGATCCATGGGAAGCAAACTCGAAGGGAAAGTCGCCGTGATCACCGGCGGTGCGAGCGGCATGGGCAAAGCGACCGTGCAGAAATTCGTCGGAGAAGGCGCACGGGTGGTCATTGCCGATATGCAGACTGACAAGGGTCAGGCGCTCGCCGCCGAACTGGGTGACGACACGGTATTCATCGAAACAGACGTGTGCGATGAAGCGCAGATCAGAGCCATGATGGCACTGGCTAAAGATCGGTACGGTCGTCTCGACTGTCTGTTCAACAACGCCGGCTTCGGCGGCGTAGGCGGCGACATTGCCGATACCGACATGGGTGAGCCCTACCAGCGCACCGTGGACGCCATGCTCAAGGGCGTCGTCATGGGGATGAAATACGCAGCGCCCATCATGAAGGAGCAGGGCTCTGGCGCCATCATATCGACGGCATCTGTTGCAGGCGTCATGGCAGGCTACGGTCCGCACGTGTACACAGCCGTTAAATCGGCGGTCATCAATCTCACCCGCAGCGTCGCTCAGGAGCTCGGTCAGTCGAACATCCGTGTGAACGCCATCTGTCCGGGCGGCATCGCCACCCCGATATTCGCAGGCAGCCTGGCCCGCGGAGGCAACGAGGACTACGGCGAAGCGGTGAAACCATTGCTTCAGTACATACAACCCATTCCCCGGGCCGGCGAACCTCAGGACATCGCCAACGCGGCATGCTTCCTCGCTTCGGATGAAGCCTCATTCATCAACGGTCACGCCCTGGTCGTGGACGGCGGTCTCACAGCCGGCAACTGGACCCACCCGGAACTGGGTCCAAGCACCCTGGATGCACTGGCACAGGCGTTCGGCGTGGAAGATGCGAGCCAGATCGACATGGTGATGCACGCCAAAGACTGACACCGGAGGATAGACCCCGAATGAAAGGACTGAACAGCAAGGTGGCGATCGTCACCGGTGCCGGCGGCGGTATCGGCACGCAGATCTGCCTTCGACTCGCAGAAGCCGGCTGCCACGTGGCGCTTTTCGACGTGGCCGAAGCGCAGGCTGAGGCCAACGCCGAACGCGTGAGAGCCGCCGGCGTGAATGCGTCGGTGCACTGCGTCGATATCACCGACCACGCTGCCGTCAGCGCCGCGGTGGAAGCCGTGGCTGGAGAGCACGGCAGGATCGATGTGCTGATCAACAACGCAGGCTGGGATATCGCCGACCCGTTTCTGGAAACCCAGCCCGATTTCTGGGACCGCGTCATCGACGTCAACTACAAAGGTCCGCTCAACCTGCACCACACCGTACTACCCCATCTCATGAAACAGGGCGGCGGCAAAGTGGTGAACATCGCCTCCGACGCCGGGCGTGTCGGCTCGTCAGGCGAAGCGGTATACGCCGGTTGCAAGGCGGCCATCATGGCCTTCGGAAAGAGCGTCGCCCGGGAGCTCGCCAGAACCGGCATCTGCATCAATTCGGTCTGTCCAGGCCCTACCGACACGAACCTCTTCGCCGACTTCGCCGGGGAAGGGGAATTCGGCGCGAAAGTCCGTGCCGGTCTGGAGCGCGCCATCCCCATGCGCCGTCTCGGCCAACCGGAGGACGTAGCAGGGATTGTGGCCTTTCTCGCAAGCGAGGATGCAGATTTCATAACCGGGCAGACCATCAGCGTGTCCGGCGGTCTGACGATGCACGGCTGATGAACTACGCCCTGACGACCGACCAGCAAGCGATCCGCGATCTGGCCGAGCGCTTTTCCCACGAAACACTGCTCCATGGATACCGCAAGCGGGAAGAGCTCGCACGGGTCGACAAATCTCTGCGCCGGCAAATTGGCGAATTGGGCCTGATCGGTGCGGAGATTCCGCAAAGCTACGGCGGTCTCGGTCTGGATGCGATGGCGACGGGCATCATCATCGACGCGCTTGCCGAAGGTGATTTCAACGTCGCCTACGTGGTGCTGCTGGCGGCGCTCAACGGCCAGATCATTGCTGATCACATGTCCGCCGAAGTTGCCGGCCACTGGCTGCCGAAAATCTGCAGCGGCGAGGTTCTTCCGGCACTGGCGCTGACAGAGCCGGGCGCGGGGTCAGATGCAGCGAACCTGCAGCTGTCTGCAGTACGCAGCGGCTCCGATTACCTCCTCAACGGCGAAAAGACATCCATCTCCATGGCCGACCAGGCGGACATCGCCATCGTCTTTGCCCGCACAGGCAGCGCCTCCGAACGGGCCCGAGGTATCAGCGCTTTTCTGGTGCCCATGGATAGCGAAGGCATCACCACGAGCCGCATCGATGACATGGGTGAGCACGCTGTGGGCCGGGGCTCCATTTTCTTCGACGAGGTACGGGTTCCGGATTCACACATCATCGGCAAGGAAGGCACCGGCTTTACCCAGGTCATGCAGGGGTTCGATTTCAGCCGCGCACTGATCGGCCTTCAGTGTCTTGCGGTGGCACGACAGTCTCTCCGTGAGGCCTGGGCCTACGTTACCGAGCGTCAGGCGTTCGGCACAGCCATCGCATCTTTTCAGGGGGTGACATTTCCGCTGGCTGAGCACGACACCTACGTAACCGCCGCGCGTGAACTCTGCTACAAAACGCTGTGGTTGAAATCAAACAACCTGCCGCACACAACGGAAGCCGCCATGTGCAAGTGGTGGCCGCCGAAGGCAGCGTATGAGGCCGTCTATCAGTGCCTGCTCACCCACGGCCATGGCGGCTACAGCCGGGACCTGCCTTTCGAGCAGCGATTGCGCGATGTTCTTGGCTTGCAGATCGGCGACGGTACAGCCCAGATCATGAAGATGATCATCAGCAGACAGCGCACCGCGAGCGTCTGATCAGACAGCTACCCCTCAAGCAGCGGATAAAGAAGCTCACCCAGCCAGGCCGGAAATTCCTGCGCTTCTTCAGAGCTGACGCCCATCACCGCCGCCAGCGGTTCCCCGCCGATACCATAGCCAAGCGCGGCGGTAGCGGTCAGAAAAATAATGCGCTTGGCAGTGGCTTTCTGATCCAGATGATCCGGAATGCGCGATGCGAGTACCGGCACCAGCTCCGCGAAGAGGTTGGCCACCTGATCCGAGTGTGGCGCTCCCTGGCTGAACTCATCGCCACTGACCGCCAGCCAGGCCAATAGGCGTGCGTGCCCTCCCTCCGATAGCGCAGCGAAAAGCTGGCGGAGGATATCAGGAGGATTTGGCGAGTCCGATTGCTGCAGCGCGATGATGACATCCCGCAAAAGCACATCGGTCATGTGCTCAACCAGCGCGGTGCGCATTCCAGCCGTGTTGCCGAAATGGTGAATAACAGTCGCATGGCTCATGCCGCAGTCACGCGCAACATCTGCAACGTTAAGGCCTCCCACACCAAACTCCCGCAGACGCGCCTGCGCTGCAGACAGAATTTCCGCCCTGGCTTCCTCCGGGGAGCGTCTCTTTCGAACCGTTTTACGCTCGGATTTGCTCACGATTTCACATTCCCAGAATGCCAACACCAACCGAGTATTGACATCTATGTAGATAGCGCTACGATATCTTTATCTACATCATTGTTAATAGCTGCTTCGCAGGATAACCACATGCCGAAAGACAATGCCAAACCGCAACGCTTGCAGCCTCTGGTGGCCTGGCGAGCGCTTCGCGTTCTGCTGAACGATCCCGAAGACACCGCTCAGGTCTTCACCATAATCCGTGCACTCACGGGCCGGTCCCTCGAAAACGCTTTCGAACGGTTCCGCGGAACCGACACCGGCCGTTCCATTCTGCAGGAAAAACGACGGCTGCTCGACCTGCTGAGCGACCGTGAAGCGCTGCGCGCCATGCCGGCAGAGAGCCTGGGCCGCGCCTACCTTCATTTCATGGAAAGCCAGGCGCTCACCGCCGATGGTCTCGTCGATGCCAGCGAAGGCACGGTGGACATCGAGGATAAAGATCTGGCGCTGTACGCTGAACGCATTCGTGATCAGCATGACCTGTGGCATACGGTGACCGGTTTCGGGCGGGACACCATGGGCGAGGTCTGCCTGCTCGCATTCACCGTCGCGCAGCTCAAGAATCCCGGACTCGCACTGATCACAATTGCCGGCATGCTGAAAATCACCCGGGAGAATACCCACCGCATCATTCCCGCCACATGGGCCGCTTTCCGTGCCGGGCGAAGGGCACAGTGGCTACCGGCACAGGACTGGGAGGCACTGCTCGCGCGGCCCATCGACGAAGTGCGTGCGATGCTCAACATCGGTGTGCCGGCTGTGTACCCCGAGATCGCTGCCGAACCTGCGGCTGCCTGAATTTACGCCTGCGGCGGCAGCTCCAGCATCCACTCGAACTCCGTGCCGGTCAGCAGCGTCTGCACCTCGTCAAAGTTCTCTACCAGGTCCGGCAACGCGCCGGGCGTGGTGGGGTGAAAGTGGATATCCACAGGCGCATGGGGTAACCCGAGGAATTCGCACACTTTCGAGTAGGCGCTCATCGGATCCTGTTGAATGTCTTCCTCATAGGTCAGACGGAGATGCGGACGCATCTCCAGCAACGCATCCATCGTACGGTAATCGTCGTCGATCTCCCGGAGCAGCTCGAGCAACGGCGCTGCTTCACGGTTCACAAAAACACTGTCGGGGTCTACATGCACCACCGGCGCTGAACCATCCTGGCGTTTTCTGCTATGCCAGGTTCCACTTTCGCGAGCAGCGAGCGTCGATACCACTTTGCGCAGCGTATTGTTCCGGCGCAGGTGGATGATGCGCAGCTTGCCCAGGCGTTGCTCCAGCGCTTCGAGGTAGGAGCCCACATCGGTATCGAAGAGCCGGAGATGAAAGAATTTGGTCTCGAATCCATAGAAGCGCTTGAGCACACGATTCGAGCGCTGCATCACTTCGTCCACAGGGTCTACGTCCAGGATGGGCCGAACCGTCGTATCCGCCCGTTCCCGCTTCATAAATACCTGCTGGTAGATCTCTCCCTCCCAGCGGATCTGTGGATGCTGGCCGATCAGATCGCCAAGCACGGTGCTACCGCAACGGCCTATGTGCACCATGACGATATTGCCGCGCCGGTATGCATCGCGCACCGGCGGTATGAAAGTAACGAGTTTGCGGCCGACCCGCCTCAGCATGGCATCAGAGCGGTTCCGTGCGACGCTCGAGGCGCAACAAGGCAAATCGGGGAAGCTCGGGATCGAGCGGCATCTGCTCTCGCCAGAAAGCGTATTTCCTGCCAAGCGCTGCGTATGCGGCTGCAAACTCGGCCGTATCGTGAACCGGCTCGATCCGCAGCGGGTAGATATCCTGCCCCACCCGCAATCGCACCTGCGGGTTCTTCGCGACGACATGATTCCAGTACTTGCTGCCCGGAAACCTCTGGGGCGACTCGTAAATTGATGGCACGTAGATTCGGCCTTCATGCGCCACCGCAACCACCGTGACGGAAAACGGTATGCCGTACCAGGGCTGCGTTTCCAGCGTCACTTTCTGCGCATCGGCAACAAACGAAAGATCACCGGGAAGCGCTCGCACCTCACCTGAGATCAGAGTACCGGGCCGTCGATCCTGCGGTTCGATACCGATATAAGCCAGGTACAGATAGACTGATGCCAGCAAAGTCACTGAAAACAGAAGCACTTTTTTCATAGGACGAGTTTATGTCAGAGAATTCCACGCCACTCAAGCTCAGCAGAACACCCGTACACATTTCGTCGAGCAACCAGCCTTTCAAACCGCTGGATTGGTTCGCGTACGACGGACCATCCTTCGGCCGGTACGTATCGGAACTTTGCACCGACGACAATCCGGGCCTGCTGGTGATGGAAGAAACCATGCCGGGTGACTGGCCAAGCTGGGAGCGTCACCCGCAAGGTGACGAGATGGTCATCATTCTCTCTGGTGCGGGCACGTTTTATCAGCAGATGGATGGCGAGATCCGCAGCGCCCCGTTCAAGGCTGGTGACACCCTTATCAATCCGAAAGGCGTATGGCATACAGCAGATGTTGCCGAGCCCATGCGCGCAATCTATGTCACCCCGTGTCCCGGCACCGAACACAAACCGCGGCAGTAAGTCGGCACTACTCAGCGCTGGCGGCAGATGCGTGCAGCTCCATCTCTCGAGACTGCACCCTGCGGTCCAGAGCTTCATTGATCTTGTAGGCCAGGTAGATGTTCTGGAAGAAGAAGGTCAGAACGATGCTCAACCCTTCTCCTGCCAGGTGGGCAGCCAGAACCTGTTCGAGTTTGCTTCGCAGCCAGAAGACCCAGACGATCGATCCGATGCCGCTGACGATGTACAACACATCAAGCCATGCAGCTGAGAACATTTCGACATCGATGAACAAAGCGGCCATATCGAACAGCGACAACGCAACAGATATCGCGAAGAGCGGGTACATGAACCAATCAGGAATCTCCTCGGGTTCGATCAGCGCATTGACCCGTCTGGAACGGTCGAGCAGCCACCAGTAGCTGTAGATTCCAAGCGTCGCCACTGTCAGGAAAAAAACCCACCAGGCGCTGAATCTCGGCAGATCGTCGATAGAGGCTGCACGGTGCTCTTCCAGTTCAGCCGATGGCGGCATGTATGGGTCGATCATCTGCTCTCCTTGCTGACCGTATCCAACAAATCGAAGACTCCTTCCTCCTGGAGCACACGCATACCCAGACGCTGACTGGACACACCCTTCTTCAAGCGATAGTCGAACGTCAGGTGATCCCCGTCTTCTCCGGCAGAGAAGTATCCGAAGGCCACCCGCTTGCTTGTTGCCAGCGCCTCACCGAGCTCCACGAGATGAGACGTTACCATAAACAGGCTTCCATCAGCCTCCGCAAGCCGATGGAGCACGGCCAGCGTGGCATCGTAGGCGTCTTTCACATTGGTCCCTTTGAACGGCTCGTCCAGAAGCGCCAACGTTCGCTTTCCCTGGGCCACGGACTCCGCGATCGCCTTCATGCGCAACGCTTCGGCTTTGAAGTAACTGACGCCTTCGGAAAGGTCATCGTTGAGCGCTATGGCCGTGAAAAGGCGCTCAACGGGAACGAACCTGAACCGATCCGCAGCAACACCCAGACCAAGCTGCGCGAAGTACAACGCTGTGGCCACACTGCGCAGATACGTCGTTTTGCCCGCCATATTCGGCCCCGTGAGAAACAGCACCCGCGCCCTCTGATTGATCGCTACAGGATTCGCCACCGCACCGCTCAGCTGCGGGTGAGACAGGCCTTCTGCTTCGATGCACACTGGCCCATCGGCCATTTCCGGCATGGTCAGGCTGTTGGCAGAGAACACATCCGCAAGAGAAACCAGCGCGTCGATCTCGTAAGCCAGCTGCAGAATCCTGTTCATGCTGTTTTTCTCGACGGCTCGGAACGTCTGGTCAAGGCGCAACTTCTGCCAGTAGTAACGCGGCTCCTCGCCCGCTCGGATGCTCTGCAATGCCGGCCGCGCCGTCAGCTGGGCAACCTCCCGAAGCAGCGGTTGCAGCGCTCCGGAAAGCTCCGACTGTTCAAGAGCTTCAGAGAGCCGATGCATGCCCTCCACCAGCCGTCTAGCGACCTCTACACCACGAACGATTTTCGTGTAGAACTGATCATCATTTTTCCAGTAGAAAAACGCGGCAGCATGAAACTCGATCGCCGTTTGCTGGGTGACGGTGGGAAAAGAAGCAGTGATGTAGCGCTCTGCGTTCAGAGCCACGTATTCAGAAGGTAATGCGTTGAATGCAGCGCGATTGTCACAGATGAACAGCAACGCGGCCTGCGTTCGGGCGATTGCTTCAGCGCAAGCGCTTGGGGTCTCCATACGGCGTCGCAGGACGCGCTTGCCACCGTCGGTGCGACATCGATTGCAGTAATCGAAAAGGCTGCCCTCCTCCGGCTCAAAGAGCTTCAGATCCTTACGTGTTTCAGCGTCCAGATGCAGTACGGGCCCTACTGCACTCATCTCAGCCGCCCCCAACCACACGCAATGGCAGAGACCGGAAGGCTCTGGTGATGTTGTTGAGATTACGTTCCGGAACACCCGTGAGTTCAAAGCGTTCGACCCGCTCCAGCAGCGCGCCGAACACAGCACGAAGCTCCATTCTGGCCAGACCCTGTCCGGCACAACGGTGCGGCCCCGCACCGAAGCCGACGTTGATACGCTCCTTGCGATCCAGCAGAAAGCGATCGGGCTCGGCAAACGTACGCTCGTCGCGGTTCGCAGACCCGTACGACACGATCGCCCACGAGCCCGCCGGGATCCGGCTGCCATCTGAAAGGACGGCATCCTGGGCGACGTACCGGGCAAAGTTCTGGATCGGCGCTTCCATACGCACCACCTCGTTGGCGAGAAGCGTGAGAAGCGCAGGCTTGTTTCTAAGCTTCTGCCATTCGTCCGGGAACTGGCTGAAGAGCCAGAGCCCCGAGGCCATCGCTGAGATCGTCGTCTCGAATGCCGCTACCACGTAACCGGCGAGCATACCGATTGCCGATTCGCGGCTGATCACCCCTTCGTGCGCCGCGTCGACGAGCTGCGCGGCAAATCCACCGGGAATGACCCGGTTGTTGTCGTAGATCTCGGCGATCAACGCCATCATCTGACCCAGCTGATTGAGCCCGCTCTGCATTCTGGCCCCTTCCGGGCCGGCGGCATTCCAGGAGCCGTCTGCGAGGCTGAGCAGCCCAGGTCGGACGTCCTCCGGCCAGCCGATCAGATCCATGACGACATTGATAGGGAGGTCGAGCGCACAGTCGGCGACACCATCGAACTGCCCCATCGCCAGCAGACGACCAGCCAGCTCCTGAGCCCGGGCGTCGATGGTCTCTTCCAGGGGCCGTATCGATCTTGGCCCGAGCGCCTCATCCATGAGCACCCGCCGATCCGTATGCACCGGCGGGTCCTGACAGATCAGTGCCTCAATCCAGGCCTCATTGATCACCGGGTTCAGACCGATCCCTTTCGCAGAAGAGAACGTCTGCCAATCTTCGAGTGCCCGTCGAACATCTACATAACGACCGATGAAATAGGCCTCTACGCGGGGCAGATAGACCGCAGAACTCAGATCACGCAGCGTCTGGTAGACAGGATACGGATCGTTCAGAACATCATCGCTGTGCAGGTCAATGTCAGAAGCTGGAATACTCATACCGATCAATATAACCCAGACGTTGCCTTAAGGACGTTCGAGCGCCACTATCCAACTATGACAGATACAGACGAACTGGGTTTCGCCACCCGCGCGATCCACGCGGGCGCCCGGCCCGACCCAACCACCGGCGCCCGCGCACAGCCGATCTACCAGACGACGAGCTACGTCTTCGAAGACAGCGAGTCGGCTGCGGCCTACTTCAATCTGCAGGAGTACGGCAACACCTACTCACGCATCATGAACCCGACTGTAGCGGCGCTCGAGGAAAGGCTTGCCAATCTCGACGAGGGTGCAGGCGCAGTCTGCTTCGCCAGTGGCCTGGCAGGCCAGGCGGCAACGTTCGTGACGCTGTTGCAGCCCGGCGATCATGTCATCGCTTCCAGCGCGCTGTACGGCGGCACCGTCACCCAGCTCAAGCATCTGTTCCGCAAGCTCTCTGTCGGCCTCACATTCGTCGACCCGGACGATCTGGATGGCTGGCGTTCGGCTGTACAGCCGGAAACAAGAGCGTTCTTTGCAGAGACCATCGGCAACCCGGGCGGCAACGTGCTCGACATTGCCAGCGTTGCCGACATCGCTCACGACGCCGGCTGCCCACTGATTGTCGACAACACCTTCGCGACGGCGTACCTGTGCCAGCCGCTCAAGCATGGCGCCGATATCGTCGTGTACTCAGCCACCAAGTTCATTGGCGGGCATGGTACGAGCATCGCAGGCGCTGTTGTCGAAAGCGGCGAGTTCGACTGGTCGAACGGCAACTTTCCCGGCATGGCCGAACCTTCACCGGCCTACCATGGCCTGAAGTTCCACGAAACGTTCGGTACCTACGGCTTTCTCATGAAGCTGCGCAGCGAGACGCTTCGCGATCTGGGCGCCGCGCTATCGCCGTTCAACGCCTTTCTCATCGCCCAGGGGGTCGAAACCCTGCCGCTGCGCATGGACAAGCACGTGGCCAATGCAATGGCGATCGCCCGTTTCCTGAACGATCACAACAAGGTCACCCGGGTCAGCTACCCCGGCCTGCCCAGCTCGAGGTACGCCTCGCTGGTCGAGCGATATCTGCCGCGCGGCACAGGATCGGTGTTCTGCTTCGACCTGGCCGGCAGCCGCGACGACTGCGTCCAGTTCATCGAATCTCTTGAGCTTTTCTCGCACCTGGCCAACGTCGGTGACGCCAAGAGCCTCGTCATTCATCCTGCCACCACCACACACAGGCAACTCAATGACGAGGAACTATCCGCTGCCGGGATTGGTCCGGGCACCATCAGACTATCGGTTGGTATAGAAGACGCGAGCGATCTCATCAACGACCTGCAACAGGCCATGGCGGCAATCACATGAGCGAACATCAAAGCATTGATGCCATCAAAGCAGCACTCGCCTGTAAACGCATCGCGGTGGTGGGCTTCTCTCCGAACGCACTTCGTGCGAGCCACTACGTGGGCTACTACATGATGCGTCACGGCTACGAGGTGATTCCGGTCAACCCCAGGGAGGATGAGATCCTGGGTCTCAAGAGTTATCCATCCGTTGCGGATATCCCGGAACCCGTGGACGTTGTGGATGTTTTCCGTGACCCCAGCGCCGTGCCTGAAATCGCGGAGGAATCTGTGGCCAACGGCGCGCGCTTCCTCTGGCTCCAGTACAACGTCATCAGCCCGGAAGGCGTGGCTATCGCCGAAGCGGGCGGCGTGCAGTGCATCGTCGATCGCTGCATGAAGGTCGAGCACGCGCGCTACATCGGCCGCATGCACGTGCTCGGTTTCAATACCGGCGTGGTGAGCGCTAAACGGCCAGTTTGACGAGAAGGTCAACGCGGTTCGGCACTTCGAACACGTAACCTTCGGGCGAAGCGTTGCTTTCGAAACGCTCCCGCACCTGCGCCAGCAGTTCCGGCGTCAGCGAATGCTCGGTGTGCGTCGCCTTGATGATGCCCTGTTCAAACTGATCGAAACTCTTGAGCTTCACCCGGTTTCTGAAGAAGCGTTCTTCTTTAAGGCTCAGAACACCGCCATCCACAGTACGCACCAGCGTGTCGAACGCCGCCTGACGCACGGCCTGCTCATCGTGAAAGAGCCGGATGACCTCGTTGAAACTGCCATCGAACACCGGCTCTGAGACGTACAGAACACCACCTGGCTTCAGCACCCGCCGAATCTCCGACATGGCCTTGTCCATGACATCCAAGGGCACATGGTGGAGCGACTTGAACATGAGTACGATATCGAACGACGCATCGGGCTCATCGATGGCTTCGGCGCCGAAAGACTTGAAGGTGACTTTCGGCAGATCCGTGACTTCCAGGTTCTTGGCGTGCTGGATCTGATCCACTTCAGCGGCAACGATCGATTCGACCTGGGTGCTTTCCGCGATCTGGCG
>JAUIKX010000070.1 GCA_030430515.1 Gammaproteobacteria bacterium
TCTGCCAGCCGATCGGCCCTTTCATCCGCCGTTTCACCCGCCACAGGCTCAATGTGCGACCAGCGGCGGAGCCAGGTGTATTGACGTCTCGCCAGGCCGCGCGTGGCAGCCAGTATGCGCTCCCGCATCGTCACCTCGTCACATTCGCCGTCGAGATGTTGCCAGACCTGCCGGTAGCCCACCGCCCGCATAGACGGGAGATCGAGGTGCAGATCACCACGCTGTCTGAGCGCGTGCACCTCTTCGATGAAACCTTCCGCCAGCATCTGCTCCAGACGCCGGGCGATACGCGCATGCAGCACCGAGCGATCGGGCACATCCACCAGATACTCTTCCAGCGGCAGGTCCAGCCGCTGCGCCGCACCTTCAGCCTGCCCCCAGAATGTCGAGATGGGTTCACCCGTCATGGTGTACACCTCGAGCGCCCGGGAGAGTCGTTGCGGATTGTTCGGGTGAATCAGCGCTGCGGCTTCCGGATCGATGCGTTGAAGCTCTGCATGAAGCTGCTCCCAGCCAACCTCACCGGCCCGATCAGCGATGTGCCGACGCACTTCCGGTGTACTTCTCGGTACCGCGTCGAGGCCATCCCGGAAGGCGCGCAGATACATCATCGTGCCGCCCACCAGAACCGGCGTCTGGCCGTTGGCCATCGCCCTGCGCACCTCGGCATCCGCATCGTCGACAAAGTCTGACACCGCGTAGCTGTCTGCCGGGTCACGGATATCCACCAGCGCGTGGGGATACCGATCGAGGGTCGCAGCATCGGGCTTCGCCGTGCCGATGTTCATCTGCCGGTAGACCATGGCCGAGTCGATACTGATGAGCCGCACGGGATAGCGATCGGCCAGCCGCAGCGCGACGTCCGTCTTGCCGGACGCCGTAGGCCCGGTGATCACGAGGATTTTCACTGACCGCGCAGAAACAGACGGTCGAGTTCCGCCATGGACAATTGCGTGAAGGTCGGCCGCCCGTGGTTACACTGGCCCGAATTTTCGGTCACTTCCATTTCCCGGAGAAGGGCATTCATTTCTTCGATCGTCAGCCGGCGGTTTGCCCGCACCGAACCATGACAGGCCATCGTGGCGAGCAGATCTTCCTGCCGATCGGCCAGCAGGGTCGTAATGCCGTAGGTAGCGAGCTCGCTCAGTACGTCCCGCACCAGCGCTTCCGAGTCGCCATCCGCCAGCGCCTGGGGCACTTCCCGAACGCTGATGCTCTGGGGCCCGGTGCGCTGCAGCACGAGCCCCATGGACGCAAGCGCCTGTTCATGGGTTTCCGCCAGATTCGCATCAGACTCGCCCACGGAAACCGATACCGGCACCAGGAGCCTCTGGGTCTTCAGCCCCTCTGCGGCAACCTGGGCCTTCAGGCGCTCATACGTCAGCCGCTCGTGGGCAGCATGCATGTCGACCAGCACGAGACCCTGAGCGTTCTGCGCCAGCACGTAAACGCCATGAAGCTGTGCGATGGCGTAACCGAGCGGCGCTTCCTCGTCTCGGGCCTCGACGGGGGCAAGCGCAGCAGGCGTGCTTCCGGCAATGCCGCTCTGCGCGACCGAAGCCTGAAAAGATGGAGCGAACGACGGGCGCGGCGGCACGAGCCCGGGCAGTCGGGATGTTTCGGGTATGGGTTCCGCCACATCCAGAACCGCCACCGACGCAGGCGCTGCGTGCTCCGGCCGAACATCCCGCAGCACCCGGTTCAGCGTGCCGAAGATGAAGTCGTGGACCTGCCGGGAGTCACGGAAGCGCACTTCATGCTTGGTCGGGTGGACGTTCACGTCTACGCCTTCGGCTGGAAGCTCGAGATACAGCACGAACACCGGGTGACGACCGTGAAACAGAACGTCGCGATAGGCCTGGCGAATGGCGTGCGCTACGAGCTTGTCGCGGACCACCCGGCCATTGACGAAAAAATACTGCTGATCTGCCTGCCGGCGATTGTGGGTTGGCAGGCCGACCCAGCCGCGCAGGGCAAGATCACCCCGCCGCTCATCAACGAACACGCTTTCGCCGATGAACCCCTCTCCGAGCACCCGTTTCAATCGGGGCTCGCTCTCCCCGGCCTGAACGCTGAGCATCGACTTGCCCTGACGGAGTTCGAAGCTGACATCCATGCATGCAAGCAGCAGGCGCCTAACCACCTGGTCGATGGCCTGCATCTCCGTACGTTCAGCTTTGAGAAACTTGCGGCGCGCCGGAGTGTTGTAGAACAGATCCTGCACTTCGATGGTCGTACCCACCGGATGGGCCGCCGGTTTCTCCGCGACCAGCTCCCCGCCTTCAACAGCAATCATGTGGCCCATGGCTGCATCCGCGGTGCGGGAGGTCACCGTCACACGGGCAACACTGGCGATACTGGCGAGCGCCTCACCGCGGAAACCGAGGCTGCCGATGGTCAGCAGATCTTCGGCATCGGTGATCTTGCTGGTGGCATGGCGGGCAAGCGCCAGTGGCAGGTCCTGCTCCGAGATACCGTGGCCGTCGTCACGCACCATGATGCGTTTCACGCCGCCTTGTTCGGTCTGCACCTCCACCTTTCGGGCACCCGCATCGAGACTGTTCTCCACCAGCTCTTTGACGATGGAAGCCGGCCGCTCAACCACTTCACCCGCGGCGATCTGGTTGGCGACGACGGAAGACAGAACTTTTATGGACGCTGACATCGTCGGAATTCTAACTGCCCGACGGCCGGTCAGTCGAAGTTCGGCTTACGCTTCTCGATGAATGCGCGGAATGCCTCCGCTGCGTGCGGCCCCGAGGCGATCTGCACGTGCCGCTCCGCTTCCAGCGCCACGAAGCTGTCCAGGGGCATCTGCTCTGCGGCAACGTAATGGTTCTTCAGGGCCAGCAACGCCGTCGGCGAACGTTCGAGCAGCTCATCAATCAGCGCGCGGGTAGCGCCTTGGAATTCCTCATCAGCAAAAACCCGGGCCACGAGGCCGATTCGGCTGGCTTCTTCCGCAGAGAATTTCTGCGGCAAAAACGAAAGCTCCCGGGCCTTTGCCGCACCGACCAGGCGAGGCAGCGTCCAGGGCAGGCCCATGTCGCCAGCCACCGCGACATTGAGAAACGCCGTATTGAGCATGGCGGATTGCGTAGCGACCCGAAGATCACAGGCACACGCCCAGCCCATGCCGGCCCCGGCGCAAGCACCGTTGATCGCAGCCACGGTGACCTGCGGCATGTCATGCAGAAGCGCACTGACCTGATAGTGCCTGGTTTCCGCACTGTCCTCCGGGTCGTCGCTGACCTGGCCGATCCAGTTCAGATCGGCGCCGGGACAAAACGAACGGCAGGCACCGGTCAGCAACAACACCCGTACAGCACGATCCGCAGCGATGGTCTCCAGAGCTTCGCAGGCTTCTCTGACCATTCGGTTGGTCATGCCGTTGCGCTGCTCCGGACGATCGAGCAGCAGGGTCGCAAGCGCACCCTCCCGGGTGACAGTGATTGTTTCGTACTCGTTCATGCTCATGCCTTCTCCGATTGATTTCCCGCGTTGCAAACCGGCCTTGGTGCAGCGCAAACTCGCCTCATGCTGACCATTTACCACGCGCCTCTTACCCGCTCCATACGCATCATCTGGCTCTGCGAGGAGCTTGGCATCGACTACAAGATACAGCCTGTGGATTTTTCTGCCGAGTACAGATCGACCCCGGAATGGCGGCGTATGAACCCCGTGGGCAAGGTGCCGGTCATGACCGACGGCAACCTGAAACTGTTCGAGTCCGGCGCCATGCTGCAGTACATACTCGATCGTTACGGCAACGGCCGTCTGCAACCCGAAACCGGTAGCGACGACCATGGCCGGTTTCTGCAGTGGTGCTGGTTTTCGGAAGCCACCTTCGCCCGCCCCGTGGGAGAAATTGTCAACCATCGACGGGCCTTCGCCAAAGGTGATCGCAGTGAAGCGGTCATTCAGGAGATGGCCGATCGCGTGCAGGCCTGCTGCGATGCGCTGGAAGAAGAGTTCCACGAACGACCTTTCATCGTCGGCGGGTCGTTTTCCGCGGCCGACATCATGCTGGGCTACACATTGCTGCTCACGGACAAGGTCACGCCGGCAACCATGGGGCCGCTCCTGGATGAATACTGGCAACGGTTGCAGAGCCGTCCCGCGTACACAGCCGCGACGGCCGACGTTTAGCTGGGAGGGATCTTGAGCACCTGCCCGATGCGGATACGATCGTTCTGGAGGTCATTAGCCTGGCGAAGTGACCGCGCCGAGATGCCGAACCGCTCAGCGATCTCCGAAACGGTATCGCCACGGCTGATCGTGTAGCTCACCGCTGCATCGCGGTTGCCTTCCATTCTGGCGGCGATGAGGGTGCCGGGCGGCGGCGACCGGGTCATGTAGCTCTTGATGCCATTGACCACAGCTTTGGCGATCTTGTTCTGGTGGTCGCGATGCGTGAGACGGCGGGCTTCCGCCGGATTGGACAGATAACCCGTTTCGATGAGGATCGATGGCACGTCAGGGGACTTGAGCACGACGAACCCCGCCTGCTCCACCCGATTCTTATGCAGTTTCACCACACCGCCGAGCTCACCAAGAATCGCTTTTCCAGCTTCGATACTGGCCGATCGGTTGGCGTCCATGGAGAGATCCAGAAGAACAGACCGAAGCACCGGATCCTTGTCTTCCAGCGACACCGCACCCACGCCGCCAATCAGGTCGGCACGGTTTTCTTTCGCCGCCAGCCAACGTGCCGTTTCAGAACTCGCTCCACGATCCGAAAGCGTGTAAACGGATGCGCCGCTGACGCTGGCGCTGGTGAAGGCATCGGCATGCACGGAGATGAACAGATCCGCCCGGGCATCTCTGGCGATCTCGGTGCGCTTGCGGAGAGAGATGTAGTAATCGCCTTTGCGAACGAGAACGGCGCTGAAGCCTTCTTCCGCATTGATGCGTCGGACGATGCGCTGTGCGATCTGCAGCACGATGTTTTTCTCGCGCTGTTTGTTTGCAGCGATGGCGCCAGGGTCGTCACCGCCGTGTCCGGCATCCACAGCGATGATGATGTCACGGCGCGCTTTCGGGGCGCTGCGCACGACCGGCGTCGGCGCCGATTTTCCGTACAGGTCGATCACGAGACGGTGCCCGTGCGGCGCCACCGGGGCCAGGGTAAACGCCCTGGGTGAAAGCGCCTTTTTGAGTTCCAGCACAAGCCTGTAGCCGTCGGCGCGCTGCGCGCCACGGACCGTTTCGATGCGGTCCCGACCGACCCCGACAACTGATGGATCGAAGCCGCCTCTGACCTGCGTGCCGGAAAGATCCACCACGACCCTCGGCGGGCCATCGAGCGTGAAGAGTTTGTAATCTGCAGGCTGTGCAGTGTCGAGCACGACCCGGGTGTGATCAGGAGCCTCGTGCATGCGCACCCCCTGAAGCACATTAGCCTGCGCTGCCGTCACAGCAAGCGCTGCCAGCACGCACAAGATGTTACGCAGTCTGTTCCTCAACCCGACGACCTTCACCATCCACCGTCAAAGTAATCACCAGATCCGGCGCAGGCAGATAGCCTTCGCCACGCTCCGGCCACTCGATGAGTTTGATGGCGGCTTCCTCCAGAAGCTCATCCAGGCCCACGAAGGCCAGCTCCTCACCGTGACCGATACGATAAAGATCCAGATGGTAGACCAAAGCAGACGGTAAATTGTAGGGCTCGAGAAGGGTATACGTGGGACTCTTAACCGCACCTTCATGACCGAGGCCTCGCAGAATGCCCCGCACAAGAGTGGTTTTGCCGGCGCCCAGATCACCGGTGAGATAGACGCAGACATCACCGCCGTGGTCGCGGATGAATCGCTGAGCAAGCTTCAAACCATATGCAACGGTTGCCTCTTCGTCTTTGAGAAAGGTGCCGCTCAAAGGGTCGCCAGCTCCGCAAACAGGTCGGAAGCCAGCAGGTTCCTGCCGACGCGGGCCTCAGCAAGCTCTCCCGCCACAGCGTGGTTCACCACCCCGGCACAGGTCGCCGCAAAGGTACCGCCGTCAGAGAGTCCTGCGGCGACCACTCCCGACAGCACATCCCCCATACCCGCCGTTGCCATGGCCGGCGTACCTCGCCCGCAGACCGCCAGTTTTTCACCTTCAGCGTCGCACGCAGCAACGATGCTGCCTGCACCTTTGAGCACGGTCACTGCGCCGTATCGATCCGCAATCGCTTTTGCGGCTGCAGGTCGATCCTGCTGAATGGTGGCGACATCCACATCCAGGAGACGAGCCGCTTCCGCCGCGTGCGGCGTGACCACAGAAACGCCAGACACATCGCAGCCCGCCAGATGGTATAGACCATCTGCGTCCACGAGCAGCCGCTCCGGCTTCTGCCTCAGAACGAAATCAAACAACCCTTGCGACCATTTGTCTCGCCCCAGTCCCGGGCCGAGGACCACGACGGAAGCGCGTTCGACCAGGTCGCCAAGCGCCGCATAGTCTCCAGCATCCTGAACCATCAGCTCCGGGCGCCGCGCCAGCGCCGCAGGGCGATGCTCCGGGCGGCAGGCCAGCGTCACCATACCCGCACCCGACCGCAGCGCCGCTTCGCCGGCAAGGAGCACCGCGCCGCCCATGTTGACATCACCGCCGACCACCAGAATGTGTCCGCGACCATGTTTATAGGCGTTCACCGGCAACGGCTCCCGGCACACCGGCTCCGTCAGCCAGCTGACCCCGCCTTCGTATGCGGCACGCGGAGCCCGCAGATCTGAAAACAGGACCTCGCCACAGACTTCGAGTCCAAGGCCGGTCTGGTGGCCGATTTTCCGGGTAATGAATGTTGTGGTGATTTGCGCCCGCACAACATCCTCAATCTCGCCCACCGCGCCGCCCGTATCAGCGTTCAACCCCGTCGGCAGATCTATGGCGAGGACCGGTCGTGCTGTCTCGTTGATACAGCGAACGGCCGTCAGGTAAGGCTCACGAAGGCTACCCGAAACCCCCGTGCCCAACAGAGCATCGACGATGACATCTCCGCCAACCTCTCCATCAAACGCCCTTACCTGCACGCCATGCTGGTCCGCATAGCGCACCGCTGTCGCGCCGTCGCCCTCTTCCGGCGGATCCCCCACCTGCAGCACATCAACCGGCAGCCCGAGCTGCTTCAGAAGCGCAGCCAGTACATAGCCGTCGCCGGCATTGTTGCCTTTGCCCGTGAGAATGCTCACCGACGCGACGCCCGGCCAGCACTGAAGCAGGCACTGTTTCGCAAAATCTGCCGCGCGGGTCATGAGTTCGAACCCGTCGATGCCATGCCGGTGAATAGCCCGGGCATCCACCGCGCGACTTTCCGCTGCTGTATATAAGCGTTCCACTTCACCATTATAAGGCGACGCGCATGGATATACTGCGCCCCCTGATGAACACGAGGTGAACACGAGTTGAACATCGCAGACCTCGAAAGCCTCAAGCAGATGCTGATCGACTGGACGTTGGAGCAGGGGTTTCAGGATGTGCGGATAACCGACACAAATCTCAGCGAGCATGCGCCACGCTACCAATCGTGGCTTTCAGCCGGCTACCACGGCGATATGGGCTACCTCGCTCGCAATGTCGATAAGCGCCTGCACCCGGAGCGGTTGGTAGAGGAAACCTGCAGGGTCATCGTCGCCCGCATGGACTACCTGCCTGCCGATACCCAACCACTCCAGGTGCTGGAGGACCCCGAGTGCGGTTACATATCGCGCTACGCAACCGGCCGGGACTATCACAAGGTCGTACGTCGTCGGCTGGCGCGCATTGCTGACCGGCTCAACGAGGCCGTGCGGCCCTTCGACCACCGCTATCGGGCATTCACGGATTCAGCGCCGGTACTGGAGAAGGCCCTCTCCGTAAAAGCCGGTCACGGGTGGGTAGGCCGCAACAGCCTTGTATTGAACGAGAAAGCGGGTTCCTGGTTTTTCCTCGGAGAGATCTACACCAATCTGCCGCTACCCGTCGATGAGCCGCAGCAGACAGACCGGTGCGGGGCGTGCAAAGCCTGCCTCAACGTCTGTCCCACCGATGCGATACTCGATAACCGGACCATCGACGCCAGACGTTGCATCTCGTACCTCACCATCGAAAACAAAGGTCCGATCCCCGAAACGCTCCGCGGCGCCATCGGCAACCGGATCTATGGTTGCGATGACTGCCAGCTGTACTGTCCCTGGAACCGCGACGCCCCGACGACCCGCGAGACGGACTTCCAACCGCGCCCGCCACTCTTTGACGCGTCGTTGGAGACTTTGTTTTCTTGGTCGGAAGACGAGTTTAATCGCGCCACCGAAGGCACCGCCATGCGACGCATCGGCTACGAGCAATGGCAGAGAAACATCGCGGTAGCCATGGGCAATGCGCCTTTTTCCCAGGCGAAGGTGGACGCGCTGAACGCCCGGCTGCCACATGTATCGCCGCTCGTGGCCGAGCATATCCGCTGGGCACTGGATCAGCTTCTGTCGAAAAACGCCGAACGGTAGTACTTGAGTTCGTCGATGGACTCGCGGATATCGGACAGAGCCGTGTGGGCATTCTTCTTGCTGTGGCCAGCAGCGACGTCCGGGTGCCAGCGCTGGGCCAGCTCTTTGATGGTGCTGACGTCGATGAGACGGTAGTGCAGCCAGGCCTCTAGCGTCGGCATGTACTTCACCAGAAAACGTCGATCCTGCCAGATGGTGTTGCCACATAGCGGCGCCGTGCGTTCATCGACGTGACGCCTGACGAACTCGAGCGTTTCCGCCTCGGCCTGCGCCATGGACACGCCTTCTTTGCGGATACGGTCCAGCAGCCCGGACTCGCCATGGGTTTTCTGGTTCCAGTCGTCCATCGCCGCAAGAACCGGCTCCGGCTGCGCCACCGCAAACACCGGCCCTTCTTCAACCAGATTGAGCTGATCGTCGGTGACGATCGTGGCGATCTCGATGATCGTATCCTGCTCCGGATCGAGCCCGGTCATTTCCAGGTCCATCCAGACGAGGGTCGCAGCGGTCATGGCGTTTCCTAGTTCACTCTCTGTCCGAACATTAGCACCGAAGCCGGGTTAAAATGGCAATGTATTCAGGAGAAGCGTCATCAACCAACCGAAACTCCACGAACCCGACGAACTGGCCGCAGTAATCAACGACGTGCTCGTGCTGCATGTCGCCCAGCCGCAGGCCTACGAATCGGCACACGTTCCCGGCGCCCGCCTGGTGGTTCCAGCCGAGCTCGTCTGCGGCGTTCCCCCGGCAACCGGTCGCATCGCCGATGCGGCCCAGCTGGAAGCCGTGCTCACCCGGGTGGGATACCGGCCTGATCAGCATATCGTCGTCTACGACGATGAAGGTGGCGGCTGGGCGGGACGCATGGCGTGGACGCTGGATGTGATCGGCCATCACGACTGGGGCTATCTGAACGGCGGCATTCACGCCTGGCACGGCGAGGGGCAGCCCATTGCTTCCGGCTCGGACGAAGGCGCTCCCGGCAACGCAGTTCATGTTGCTATTCAGCCGGAGCGCGTTGCCGAGGTGCCGGACGTGATCAAGGCGATCGAAGATCCGGAGTCGCTGATCTGGGACGTGCGATCGGAGGAAGAGTATCTCGGCATCCGTTCCGGCTCCGCCAGAGCCGGCCACATACCCGGTGCGATCAACACCGACTGGCTGATGCTGCAGGACCGCAACCGGGCAACCCGCCTCATCAGAAATCTGGAAGAATTCCTGGCTGAACGCGGCATTACGCCGGACAAGCACATCATCACCCATTGCCAGTCACATCACCGCAGCGGGTTGTCCTATATGGTCGGCCGCCTGCTCGGTTACCCTGACATACGCGCCTACCACGGGTCCTGGGGGGAGTGGGGTAACCGCGACGACGTGCCTGTGGAAGTATGAGCGCTTTCGTCGCCCTCCAGAGGCTGCTCCCCCAGCACGGCCTGTCCCGTTTCGTCGGCGCCCTGGCATCCAGCGAACTGGGGGTGATCAAAACGCCGTTCATACGGGCGTTTGCCTGCGCATACGGTGTAAATATGGCGGAAGCTGAGCGGGAAGATCTGGCCAGCTACCGGTCGTTCAACGATTTCTTCACCAGGGAGCTGAAGGCCGACGCGCGTCCGCTGGCTGCCGAAAGCAACGCCATTATCTGCCCGGCAGACGGCGCGGTCAGTCAGCTCGGCACCATCGAAAGCGGACGCCTGATGCAGGCGAAGGGCATCGATTACCGGTTCGAAACCCTGGCTGCCGAAGCGGCATCACCTTGTTTCGAAGGGGGTGCTTTCATCACCATCTATCTGTCTCCGAGCGATTATCACCGGGTCCACATGCCTGCGGATGGGCGGTTGAAGCGGACCGTGGCGATCCCGGGCGAACTGTTCTCGGTGAACAGCCACACAGAAGGTGAAGTGGAAGGGCTCTTCGCCAGAAATGAGCGCCTCGTCTGCGAGTTCGATACACCTCACGGTCGTATGCTGTCGATCATGGTGGGTGCGATGATCGTCGCCAGCATCGAAACCGTCTGGGGGGGGCCTGCCTCCCCGTATCGGCTGCAGGACGAGCAGACTCACGATGTGGCGCTGGAGCGCGGCGCTGAAATGGGCCGCTTTCTGCTGGGCTCAACCGTGATCCTGTGCTTTGAAAAAGATCACGCGGTGCTGCGCGATGACCTTGAGCCCGGCAGCACCGTCCGTATGGGCGAGAGCCTGGGAACGTTCGGGCATCCGGTCAGCGAAACGGAATAACCGCATCGAGGCTCGATGCTCCGGCTTTGAGCATGGCCAGACGATCAACCCCCAGCGCAACGCCAGCGCAAGGCGGCAAACCTCGCTCCATTGCAGAGATGAAACGCTCGTCCAGGGCGATGATTGGTTTGCCCAGCATTGCCCGTTCCGCGTTGTCCGTATTGAAGCGTCGCCGCAGCTCGGCGGCATCGCCCAGCTCATGATAGCCATTGGCCAGCTCCACGCCGTCGACGATCAGCTCGAAACGCGCCGCCGTGGCGCCATCCGGATGCATCTTGGCAAGCGCCGCCTGCTCGGAGGGAAAATGTGTGACAAACCAACGCCCGGAGAGCGCTTCGCACGCCTCGGCGTAGGCGAGATCCGGCTCGGCAGCATCTTTAACCAGCGCGTCATAGCGAACGTAGCGATGTTCACAAGGCCCGAGAATCGAAGCCACCAGCTCAGCCACCTCCGCCATCAGCTGCTGATCATCCCAGCCGAGCCGATACCACTCGAGCATGACGAACTCAGGGTTGTGCAGGCGGCCGAACTCACCCGCCCTGAATACCGGACCCATCTGATAGATGTCCGGCGCGCCAGAGACGAGAAGCCGCTTCATTGCGTACTCCGGAGAAGTCTGCAGGTAGCCGGCCCCCGGCACTTCGATCGCATCGACGTAGGGATCGGTTACCGAGTGACGATCGAGCACTGGCGTGGCGACTTCCAGCACACCGCGCTGCTCGAAGAATCGCCGCACGGCGGCAAAAACCTCCGCCCTGACCTGCATGGGCTTAGGGTCTGATCAGCCTACACGCGGCTGACGTACTCGCCGGTGCGGGTGTCGATCTTGAGCACATCACCCTGATTGACGAACAACGGCACCCGAACCACAGCACCGGTGGAAACAGTCGCTGGTTTGGTGGCGCCCTGGGCCGTATCGCCCTTCAGGCCCGGGTCGGTTTCAGTCACTTCGAGCTCAACGAAATTCGGCGGTTCGACCGCGATCGGGTCCTCGTTCCACAGCGTCACCTGGAAGACTTCCTGCTCTTTCATCCAGTCCTTGGCATCACCGACCACTGCGTTGGTTGCCTGGATCTGCTCGAAGCTGCCATCGGTCTTCATGAAGTGGAAGAATTCGCCGTCTTCATAGAGGAACTCCATGTCCAGCTCCATCACATCAGCGCCCTCGAGACTTTCGCCGGACTTGAAGGTGCGCTCCCAGACCCGTCCCGTTTTCAGGTTGCGGAACTTCACACGGTTGAACGCCTGACCTTTGCCGGGCTTGACGAATTCGTTTTCGAGAATGCTGCAAGGTTCGCCCTCGAGCAGTACTTTCAAGCCGCTCTTGAATTCGTTGGTAGAATAGCTCGCCATGCCTAACGTTCCGCCTGTAAGAAAGGCGCGCATGATACCCGCGTTTCGAGCGCCTTGGGAGCCTGACCTGTGGAAGGCCCTGCTACGCGACTCCGTGCGGTCTTCTGACGCGCTGCTGCAAAGCCTCGATCTGAAGCATCCAGCTGCCGAAGCATCGCCTGATTTCCCGGTGCGCGTGCCGCCGCCGTACCTGTCCCGCATCAGACCCGGGGATCCGGAGGATCCGCTGCTGCTGCAGGTGCTCGCACAGGCTGCAGAGGCAGAGGAAATACCGGGCTTCACCGAAGACGCGTTGGCTGAAAGCCAGGCCGTTCGGAGCCCGGGGCTGCTGCAGAAGTATGAGGGGCGCGCGCTCGTGATCGTCACGCCCGCCTGCGCCATTCACTGCCGCTACTGTTTCAGGCGTCATTTTCCGTACGAGGATCATTCTCCGGCAGAGCATCCAGCTTCACTGGCAACGCTCGCGGCAGACCCTTCTGTCGAGGAGGTCATTCTTTCAGGAGGAGACCCGCTCATTGCCGACGATGCCGTGCTCGCCCGGCTGCTTGAAATGCTCAGCGAGATACCCCACGTCCGCCGTATCCGCCTGCACACCCGCATGCCGGTAGTACTGCCGCAGCGCGTTACAGCGGATCTCCTGAAAGCGCTCGGCGACAGCCCGAAACAGATCATCACCGTCATTCACGCCAACCACGCGCAGGAACTCGACCCGGCCACCCATCGCGCTCTGTCCCTCCTCGCCGGTGCCGGCGTCACGCTACTCAATCAGTCCGTGCTGCTGAAGCAGGTGAATGACTCCTGGCAAGCACAGAAAGCCCTGGCCGAGGCGCTGTTCGAGCAGGGTGTTCTGCCTTACTACCTGCACCTGCTCGACCGCGTATCCGGAACTCACCACTTCGAAGTGTCCGAAGAAGAGGCCAGCTCCATCATGACGGAGCTGCACGCACGGCTCCCGGGCTACCTTGTGCCGACCCTGGCTAAGGAGATTCCCGGAGAAAGCGGCAAAACCCCGATTTACTGGACGACAAGGCCCGCGAAAACTCTATAATTCACGCTCGATGGACGACTCCAATCAGCCCGAACATCAGCTCGTCGGGCCAGAAGCGGATCTGAACCACCTGTCATTCTGCGACACCTCAGTTGCAGCTCTGTCGGAGTGGGTGGAAAACCTGCCAATGGCCAACACGGAAGAAACGGCCACCCGCCTGCTCAAGGCTGCGCCGGAGCTTGCCCGTGTGCGCACAAACTACGTGACCCGATACGAGCTGCTCGAAACCATCCGGCCGACGCTGCACTACATCTGTGCCCGCGTGGATCGAAGCATGGTGTCGCAACCGCACAACGTGGAAAACCTCGCGGACCTGGCGC
>JAUIKX010000364.1 GCA_030430515.1 Gammaproteobacteria bacterium
GCTTACGCTTGCGCGGCTTGCGTACCAATTGGCTGATGGTGGCCATAGTCTGCTGGTTCGTTCCTTTGCTTACTCGATCATCGGGTCGATGGGCCCCCTGAACAGGTACACCCCGTTCGAGGGGCGCGAATTCTAATCTTTCTACAGGCGGCGGCGCAACCGCCAGAACGAACAATCACAGGCCGGACGACTGGGGTCAGTAGCTATCGTACGGAACACCTTTGCTGTCCAGGGAGGTGTCATTGGCGATGAACCGGCCGCTGATCGTATCGAGCTTGAACCCGCCACCCCGCCCATCAGCCCGAAATGTCAGCCAGCCAGCGGTTATCGTGATGAGTTCGGCGCTTCCGGTAACCGCATTGGCGGTATCACTGTTCCAATCCAGATACGGGCCGTACGGGGTAGTGGCAACGCGCTCGGTGCAGTAGCGCCCCTGGGCATCGGTGAAGTAGCGCAACTGCAGTCGCACAGCGGCCGGCGTGCCAGCGGCGGCTGGGGTAAGGGGAGCGCTTGTGCAGCCTGGCGCGGTGATGGCCGCCCGCCTGCCAGGATAGTCGCCGCCGTGGTCCACACGGTACCGGTCGAGCGCGCCACGCACGCGGGACAGAAACGATGCCAACGAGGCTTCTTTGGCCTGCTGCGTGGTGCCACTCATCTGCGTGTATACGATGCCCGCGAATATGGACAGCACCACTGCGACGATGAGCAGTTCAACGAGCGTAAATCCAAAGCGTCGAGTTGACATAGCGCCACAAGTGTAGCGCCCACTTGTGACCTCGCACAAAAAAGGGGCCCCGCGGGGCCCCTGGTTCAGCCATAGCAGGCAGAGATTACTCGCTCGAACTGAGCGCTTCGGAAAGCGCCGCCTCGATCTCGTCTGCCGTAGCGCCCTGCTCTTTGGCGGCGCGGGAGGCGATCTCTTCCTCGCGGCGACGCTTGCGGTCGCTGTGATAGGTGAGACCGGTGCCCGCCGGAATGAGCCGACCAACGACGACGTTTTCTTTCAGGCCGCGCAGGAAGTCCTGCTTGCCGGTGACCGCCGCCTCGGTGAGCACTCGCGTGGTTTCCTGGAAAGAAGCCGCAGACAGGAAAGACTCCGTCGCCAGCGATGCCTTGGTGATACCCAGCAGCAGACGTGCATATTTTGCGGGCAGCTTGTCTTCTGCCTGCATCTCTGCATTCACTTCGCGCACCCGGTTGTACTCCACCTGCTCACCGCGAATCAGGGTCGACTCGCCCGGATCGAGGATCTCCACCTTGCGCAGCATCTGCCGCACGATCACCTCGATGTGCTTGTCATTGATCTTCACACCCTGCAGGCGGTAGACCTCCTGGATCTCACTGATGATGTACTTCGCCAGCTCCTCCACGCCCTTCAGGCGCAGAATGTCATGCGGGTTCGGTGGGCCGTCGCATACGACTTCGCCTTTTTCCACATGCTCGCCTTCGAACACGCCGATGTTGCGCCACTTCGGAATCAGCGTTTCCACAGGGTCGCCATCCGGTGGTGTGATCACCAGGCGGCGCTTGCCCTTGGTTTCCTTGCCGAACCCGGCCGTACCGGTTTCTTCTGCTAGGACTGCCGGCTCCTTGGGCTTACGCGCCTCAAAGAGGTCCGCCACACGCGGCAGACCGCCGGTGATGTCACGGGTCTTGGAACCTTCCTGCGGAATACGGGCAATGATGTCACCCACCCCCACCGTATCGCCGTTCTCCAGGCTGAGAATGGCGTCGTTCGGCAGAAAGTAGTGCGCCGGCACGTCACTGCCAGGCAACAGAACCGCTTCGTTGTCGTCGTTGATCAGGCGTACTGCTGGACGCAGATCCTTCGCCGCAGTAGGCCGGTCTTTGGGGTCGAGTACGCTGATGTTGGTGAGACCGGTCAGTTCGTCCGTCTGACGATTTACCGAAAGGCCTTCCTCCATGTCGTCGAGCACCACCTTACCGGTCACCTCGGTGACGATCGGGTGTGTATGGGGGTCCCACTGGGCGATGACCTGACCGGCTTCCACCGGCTGGTTGTCACCCACGGCAATCACCGCGCCATACGGAAGCTTGTAACGCTCACGCTCACGGCCGACCTCATCCGCCACGGCGATCTCACCGGAGCGGGATACCGCCACGAGCTCACCGCTTTCGCGCTGAACCGTTTTCAGATTGTGCAGGCGTACGGTGCCGCCGTGCTTGACCTGAATGTTGTCCACCGCAGTCGCCCGCGAAGCCGCACCGCCGATGTGGAAGGTGCGCATGGTGAGCTGAGTGCCCGGCTCGCCGATGGACTGTGCAGCGATCACACCGACCGCCTCGCCGACGTTGACCTGATGACCTCGCGCCAGATCCCGACCGTAGCATGCACAGCACACGCCGTAGGACGTTTCGCAGGTAATCGGCGAACGTACGACAATCTCGTCCACACCGAGAGTTTCCAGGCGTTCTACCCAGGCTTCGTCGAGCATGGTGCCTCGCTCGATGATGAGCTC
>JAUIKX010000365.1 GCA_030430515.1 Gammaproteobacteria bacterium
TTGGACAACAACGAGAGTGCTCGGCTGCGTATCGACAGCGAACGCAAAGGCGAGCGCTGGGGTGTCGGCGCGCTGGTCGATGCGCGACGGGATACGCTTCTGCGGTACGGCCAGGTCGGCGGCACGACCGGCGACACCGTAGATGTTCAGGCGCCCGAGGTGGATGACGCCATCGACCCAGTAGACCCAGACCAGGGCAACATCGAAGCCGACGTGACCCGCACGCGTTTGCGCGTGCGCCCGAATCTGAGCTACCGCATCAGCGAAAGGTCGAAGATCCAGATCGAAGGTATCTACAACAAAGCGACCTTCAGCAACACTGGCGGCCTCACCATCCGCGACTCAGACGAAATCGGCGCCGGCGTGCGTTACACCCATCGCCTCTCCGAGCGCGACACCGTGCAACTGCAGGCGCAGCAAACCACGTTCGAGCCTGATGGTCTCCAGGAAGCGGTGCAATCGCGAGCAAGCGTCGCCTGGAACCGCCGCGTAACCGAAAGAACGAGCTTCAAGCTCGAAGCCGGCGCACGGCGCACTGACCCCGACAACGGCTCAGCCGAAACCGGCCTGCTGCTGCGCGGCTCGGCCCGCCACAACACCCAGCTCGGGCGCTTTTTCGTACTTGCCGAGCGATCCAATACGCCGACCGCTTTCGGCGAGATCTATCAGTACGACCGGGCATTTCTTGAGTGGAGCCGATCCCTGAGCGAACGATGGTCGCTGGACGCAAGGCTGCAGTTCACATCAACGGAATCTGAGACAGACAACGGAGTTTCCAGGGCCGATGCAGATTATGGTGAAGCATTCGTCACGCTGTCTCACTCGCTCAGCGAAACGTGGCGGGTCGGCGCTCAATACCGATACCGTCAGGTCGAACGGGAGCTGCAGAACGGCACAGGCCGCAGCAACGGTTTCTATCTCAGATTGGAGTACACACCGCTGATGCGCATCTGATTGCTCAGCAGCGGAGAAAAGGACAAGGAGTAGCAGTCACGTGAGCCTAACCCCAGACATGCAGGTCATGGACTACGTCAAGGTCGCGATCCGGCGGAAGTACCAGTTTCTGGTGCCGTTCGCGCTTATTGTCGGTGTGGCCCTCGCGCTGGCCTTCACGCTGCCCACCAAGTACCGGTCGGAAGCGACTCTGCTGATCGAACGCCAGACCATCCCCACGGACCTCGTGGAGAGCACGGTCACCAGTTACGTGCAGGAGATGATCCAGAAAATCACCCAGCGCCTGCTGACCTACGACAGCCTGCTCAAAATTGCCGAAACACATTCGCTCTACCCGGCGGCGAAGATCAACCAGGACCCCAGAGGCGTCGTCGAGGAGATGCGGGAGAGCTTTGAAGTCAATATGCTTGACGTTAAAGCCACCGACCCCAACAAATCCGGCACACGCGAAGCCACCATTGCCTTTACGGTGGCGTTCACCGCCAATACTGCCGCTCAGGCTCAAGCCGTCACCAAAGAGCTTACGGATCGCTACCTCCAGGAACACGAAGAGCAGCGCCTGGCCCAGGCCCAGGAAGTGCGGCAGTTCCTCGATGCAGAGGCCGCCAAGCTGCGGGTGCAGATTGAGGAAATGGAGGAGCAGTTAGCGGACTTCAAACAAACCGAGCTTCATACTTTGCCGGAACTGATGGACATCAACCTGAGGCTCTTCGAAAAATCCGAGGGGCAGATCGAGTCTTCACGCGATCGCATCAGGGAGCTCGAGGACAGGATGGACAGATTCCGCGCAGAGTTGAGCGTTACGCCGGCGTACGAGAATGTACGCACGGACGAAGGCAGCACGCTGCTGAACGCCACCGACCGGCTGAACAGTCTGATTGCCCAATATCTGCGATCCACCGCCAGATACAGCGCCAAGCACCCGGACGTCATCCGCTTGAGCCGCGAGATCCGCACGCTGACCGAGCAGACCGGCAACGCAGGCCGGGCGGACGAAATGATGAACGAACTGGTCACACTTCAGGAAGACCTGCGCCAGGCGCAGCAGAAGTACGGACCGGAACACCCCGACGTACAGCGCCTGGAGAAGTCTGTCGCGGCGCTGCAGCAGGGCTTCCAGTCGGCTCTGACCACAGACGCCAACGAAACGGCAAAAACCTCGAAGCCGAACAACCCGGCCTATGTTTCGCTGCAGGCTCAGATTCGCGCCACCCAATCAAGCCTCACCGCCGAGCGGAACAAGCTCAAACGCGCCGAGGAGAAGCTGGCCGAATATGAACAAAGGCTGTTTGAGACGCCTGAAGTGGACAGCCGTTTCCAGAATCTTTCACGTGACTATGACAATGCAGTCGCCCAGTACAACGAGCTCAAACGCAAGCAGCTCGACTCCGATCTGGCCGCGACTCTGGAAGCCGGTCAGGGGGGTGAACGCTTCCTGCTGTCGAGCCCAGCCTACCTGCCGAAGCTGCCGGACAGCCCGAACCGTATCGGCATCATACTGATCGGCATACTGCTTGCAGG
>JAUIKX010000071.1 GCA_030430515.1 Gammaproteobacteria bacterium
CACTCGCGGGCCTGGTCGATCACGAAGCGCAGGCGTCGCCAGACGTCTCGGGTCCGGCCCTCGGCGAAGCCGAGCTCGAACAGCCGACGGTCGCGGGCGACGCGCTCGGCGAGCTCGGCTGGCGAGGCCCAGTGCCGGTCGCGGTGGAGGCGGATCGTATTCGGGCAGCGGTGCATCGCTGGACAGCAGCATACGCGGTCGCACGAAACGTCCGCGGTTGGCGATGACGGCGGTATAGGTCGCCAACTGCAGCGGCGTCACCAGCAGATCGCCCTGCCCGATGCTCATATTCACGTTATCGCCCGGATACCAGACCTCGCCCTTTACGCCCTGCTTCCAGACCGGATCCGGCAGCAGCCCCGGAGCAGTATCCGCGATGTCTACAGCCAGGCGCTGGCCGAAACCGAACTGGCCGGCAAAGTCGACGAACTCGTCGACATGCAGGCGAGAGCCCATGTTGTAGAAGTAGACGTTGGATGACCGATAAATCGCGCGGTTCAGATCCACATCGCCCTGACCGCCGGAATTGTCCGGGCGCCAGCTCCAATCCCTGTATATACGATCCTGATTGGGCAGCTTGAAAGAACCCCGGTCTTCGATGATCTCGTCCCATGTGGTATGTCCATAGGTCAGCGCCGCCAGGCCGACCACCGGTTTGAAGGTAGACCCCGGCGCATACTGACCGTTGGCCGCCCTGTTAAACAACGGTGTGTTGCGTGCAGAAGTCAATGCGCCGTAATCCTGAGCGCTGATGCCCGTAACGAACAGATTGGGATCATATGAGGGGTTGCTGACCATGGCGAGTACACCGCCTGAGCGAGGGTCCAGCGCCACAATCGCGCCGCGGCGCTGACCCAGCGCAGCGGTGGCAGCAATCTGTAGCCGGCTGTCCAGCTGCACGGAAATGTTCTGTCCTGCAACCGGCGGATCGGTTTCTATGGTGTTACGGATGCGCCCATGGGCATCCACCTCCACCTGCTGATAGCCCACTTCACCATGCAGAGACTGTTCGTAAAAGGCCTCGATGCCTCGTTTGCCCATGAACTGAGTGGCGCTGTAACGCACAGGGTCGAGCCGTTGAAGGTCGTCTTCATTGATGCGCCGCACTGAGCCGACAGAGTGAGCAAAGAGATCGCCATAAGGATAGTGGCGTACAGACTGAGGCGTCACCTCAACACCGGGCAGCCTGTGGCGATTGACCGCCAGCAGAGCCCTCTCCTGTTCAGAAAGCACGCTGCGCAGCACGACCGCTTCGTAGGGGCGTCGTCGTCGCTTCAGACGCTTCTGGAATAGCTCTACATCGTTCGCGGTGATTTCGGCCAGCGGCTTGAGGGTTTCAATTGCCGCATCCACATCCCGCTCGGGCAGACGCTCCTTGACCAGCGAGAGGTTGTAGATCGGCCGGTTGTCGGCGAGCAGCTCCCCGTGACGATCGAAGATCAACCCCCGCCTAGGGGCGAGCGGCTGCACCTGGATCCGGTTCTGCTCCGAACGTGTCTGGTACGCCTCATGCTCCACGATCTGCAGCTGAACCAGGCGGGCGATCAGCAGGCTGCTCAGAAGGACGACGATGACATACAGCGTCAACGACCTGGAGCGGTAGAGCTCCCCTTCCTGCAGTTTGTCTTTGAGTTGCAACGTTGCCACCTTCAGGCCCGGTGGTAAGGATGGTTGCTGGTAATGCTCCAGGCTCTGTAGAGCGCTTCAGCAATCAAAACACGCACGAGACCGTGCGGCATGGTGAGGCCGCTCAGCGACCATCGTTCTTCAGCGGTTTCGAGCAGGGCACCATCGATACCATCAGCACCGCCGATGAGCAGATCGACATTCCGGCCGTCTGCCTGCCAGTTCTCGAGTGCGCTTGCCATACCTCTGGAAGTTACTCTGTGACCATGTTCATCGAGCGCAATCAGGCGATGACCAGCGTCAAGCTTGCTGCGTATGCGATCTGCTTCGCGGGCTTTTGAAGTTTCCACATCCATTTGCCCCTGACGGGCTACCGGCGCCACTTCGACGATACTGAAAGCATAGTGTTTCGGAAGTCGCCTGACGTATTCCTGAACGCCTTTTTCGATCCACTGCGGTTGTTTTCTGCCTACCGCGATGAGGCGTATTTTCACGGGTCGCCGGCGCTCTCACCATCGCTGTCAGGCAGGTCGCTCCACAACCGTTCCAGGTCGTAAAAAGCGCGCGCCTCTTTCTGCATGATGTGCACGACCACATCGCCATAGTCCACCAGCACCCATTCGCTGGTCTCACGACCTTCAACCCCCAGAGGGCGGGCACCTTCGCTTTTCAGCTCCTCGACCACATGCCCAACGAGCGCATTGACGTGACGGTTGGACGTACCGCTGGCGAGAACCATCCGATCGGTAAAAGAGCAGACATCGGCGACATCGAGCACGGAGATGTCGACCGCTTTGCTGTCTTCGAGTACATCGACGATCCGGTTCTGCAGTGTCTCGACGTCTTCAGCGATCATGTTGGACAAGCGGCTCGGCACTCCGTGTAAAGGTTGTTCTGTCTAATATAGGTGGAGACTCCGCGCGGGAGCAAATGTTCACAGGGCTGCCCCCGACGCAGACGCTCGCGGATCTCCGACGAGGACACTTCCGGCAGTTCCATGCTGCTGAAAAGCACCTGCTCGTGACGCCGACGATCCACACGGGATACCTGGCGAGAGCGCACACACTCGGCAAGCGCTCGAGGCAGTTTCAGAGGATGTCCGGATCGTTGCAGCACGAGAAAATTCGTCAGACCGAAAAGCTCCTGCCAGCGATGCCAGGTGGTGAGCTCCGAAAACGCATCGCTGCCGATCACCCAGACACGTCGCTCACGCGGATCTTCCTCTCGTCGCCGTTCCAGAAGCTCGACGGTGAAGGACGGCCTGTCTCGACCCAGCTCAGAACCATCTGCCAGTACCGCTTCAAGGTTGGCGCAGGCAATCTGCGTCATGGCAAACCGATGCTGCGCAGATGTCACCTGCTGACCCTGGTCGGTTTTGTGATACGGCTTCGAAGCAACCAGGAGCCGCACCTCGCTGACTCCGAGCAGGCCTTTCGCAGCTTCCGCGGCGGCCACATGCCCGAGATGGATCGGGTCGAACGTGCCGCCGAAAAGAGCGATCAACGGTGGCGGATCTCGCCGTTGCCGAACACCACATACTTCTGCGATGTCAGCCCCTCGAGGCCCACCGGGCCACGGGCATGAATCTTGTCGGTGGAAATGCCCACCTCAGCGCCGAGGCCATACTCGAACCCGTCCGCAAACTGGGTGCTCGCGTTGACCATGACGGACGCGGAATCCACCTCCGCCACGAAACGGCGGGACGCGGCGAGATCATTGGTGACGATGGTGTCGGTGTGCTGGGACCCATAGTGGTTGATGTGCTCGATCGCAGCGTCCAGATCCGCCACCACACGGACGGCGAGAATCGGCGCCAGATACTCTTCGAACCAGTCTTCTTCGGTGGCGGGAAGCGCACGATTGAGAATCGCACGCGTGCGCTCGCAACCGCGGATCTCCACACCAGCCGCCTCAAACCGGGCGTCCAGCTGAGGCAGCAACGCCGCCGCGACCGCTTCGTGCACCAGGAGCGTTTCGGCCGCGCAGCACACTGCGTACTTCTCTGTTTTGGAGTTGTAGGCCACCTCCACAGCCATGTGTGCGTCTACGGTCTGATCCAGATAGACGTGGCAGATGCCATCGAGATGTTTGATGACCGGAATGCGTGATTCCCGGGTGATGCGCTCGATCAGACCGCGACCACCGCGAGGCACGATGACGTCGACAAACTCGTCAAGCTGCAGAAGCGCGCCAACCGCGTTACGGTCGGTGGTCTGTACCAGCTGCACGATTTCGGCAGGCAGACTGCTGGCTTCCAGCGCACGGTCGATACAGGCAGCGATGGCCTTATTCGACTCGATTGCCTCAGAGCCTCCTCTGAGGATGCAGGCATTGCCCGATTTCAGACACAGCGCAGCGGCATCGACCGTAACGTTCGGCCGTGATTCGTAGATGATGCCGATCACGCCGAGAGGTACCCGCATGCGGCCCACCTGAATACCGGTGGGGCGGTACTTCATATCCGTGATCTCACCCACGGGATCCGGCAGCGTGTCGATCTGCAGAATGCCTTCCACCATCCGGTCGATGGCCGCATCGTCCAGCTTCAGACGGTCGATCAGGGGCTGGTCGATCCCCCCCTGGGAAGCGGCCTCCATATCAATGGCATTGCGCGCTTTGAGTTCATCACGACAGGCATCGATCTCCGCGGCGATGCGCTGGAGCGCGTCGGATTTCTCTCCGGTGGCGGCAGCGCTCAAGCGGCGGGAAGCCCGACGGGCAGCTTGCCCAACACCCTGCATGTATTCTTGAATGTCCACGTGCTTCAATCTGGTGCCAGAAACGGCGGCAGGATAGCATAGCTCGGCGCTTCTAATGCTCAGCCGGCTTCTCGTCTCCGCGCAGTTTCTCCATGATGCGCAGCAATTCAGCCAGGCGCTCTCTGGGTAGCGCCATCTGCAGCAGGCTCTGCTTGATCTCAGGCTCTATGGGCAGGAGCTCAGACAGCCGCCAGCTCACGCTTCGGGCGTTGTCGAAGTCCACATCGAGCCCCAGCTTTTCGATCATCGGGTGCTTGACCAGCTGACGCAGCACAACGACCAGCTCCTCGTGCTCGGTGGTGAGCTCTCCCTCCGGCTCCTCGGGCAGCGCCTGAACCCGCCCCATGAGCAGATGATCGGACTGCTCCCACGACTCCTCCACACGAAACTTGGTGCCACCACGTCCAACAATCCCAAGCAGCCCGTCGGAAAGCTGGTTGAAATCAACGATCCGGGCCTCGGTGCCAACGGTAAAAATATCCGGCTGCTCGGCGTTTGAAGAGACGCGGGCCTCTTCTCCAGTGCGAATGAGCACCACACCGAAGCCACTGTTTTCCCGCATACACCACTTGATCATGTCCAGGTAGCGGGGCTCGAATATCCGCAGCGGCAGGCTCCCTCCCGGGAACAGCACCGTACGAAGCGGAAAGAGGGGAAGTTCCATCGTCGTCATGCCATCATCATGGACGAATTGCAGCCGCTGTGTCGATGGAGAGAGCATGTCCGAGATCCAGGCTTCAGAGCCCATGCGTGAATTCGATAGAACCGCATTCACCGCCCCCATCAACGACGGCCATCAGGTCACGCACGATATCTACAGCCGCGGAGACGGGCCGGTCATCGTCATCGTGCAGGAGCTGCCGGGAATCGGCACCGCTACGCTGGATCTGGCCAGACACTTTGTCGATCAGGGCTTCAGTGTGTGCCTGCCGCACCTGTTCGGCCCCCTGGGACGTACCTCCATGCTGGGCAACATGGCCCGGGTGATGTGTCTGCGCCGGGAGTTCAAGCTGCTTGAAAAGAACGCCACCAGCCCCATCGTCGATTGGCTGCGTGCGCTGTGCGTCCATCTCGCTGAAACTCAGGGGGTACCGGGTGTGGGCGTGATCGGCATGTGTCTTACCGGCAATTTCGCAATCTCTCTAATGGCGGATGAAAGCGTTCTCGCGGGCGTGGCTTCACAGCCCTCCATGCCGTTTTTCGATCAGTCGAGCCTGCATATGTCCCAAGAGGACGTGCGCGAAGTGCGAGCCGCTCTGGACGAGCCGATGCTGGCTTATCGCTTCGAAGGAGACCCGATCTGCACGGCGGAGAAATTCGAGGCGCTGAACAGCGCATTCAACGACGACCGTGAGCGGATACGCCTCGTAACGCTGCCTGGCAAAGGGCACTCCGTGCTAACGCTGGATTTCGTCGATGAAGCGGGGCACCCCACCCGCCAGGCTCTGGATGACGTCACCGATTATTTTCGCGCAAGCCTGACAGCGAGCACAGATTGACGCGCCGCATCGGGCTAACATCCAGACATGGACATGTTTAACTCGATACTGCTCGGTATCGTACAGGGACTGACGGAATTTCTACCGGTATCGAGCTCCGGCCATCTGGTCATGGCCCAGGCTCTGCTCGGCAGCGAACCCGGCGGCGGCATCGTTTTCGAAGTGGCGGTACACGTTGCGACGCTTTTCGCCATCGTGCTGTTCTACTTCAAGCGGGTTACCGCATTGACCCACGGCGTGTTTACGGGCCACGGCGATTCCTGGCGTTACGTCATGAAGCTTGCGCTGGCCACTCTTCCCGCCATCGCGGTAGCACTCACGGCTCGCTCATTCATTGAACACCAGTTCGCCTCTCCCGTGGTCGCAGGCTGCCTGCTGCTGGTTACCGGCTGTATCGTCTGGTCAACGCGTTACACGATCAACCGCGGCACCGATGAAGAACCCACCTGGAAAGGGGCACTGATCATCGGCTGCGCGCAGGCATTCGCCATTCTGCCGGGCATCACCCGCAGCGGTACAACGGTTGCCACAGCCATGGCCCTCGGCATGGCGCCATTAGCCGCAGCGGAGTTTTCCTTTCTGCTGGGCGTCATTGCCATGGCCGGCGCAGCCGTTCTGATGCTGCCGGAACTCACCAGCGCCTCCCCCGAACTGATGACCAGCATCTTCGCAGGTGGCATCGCCGCATTCGTCAGCGGCCTGGCGGCTCTGGTGATTTTCGTGTGGTTGCTCAGGTCTCAACGTTTCTTCGCCTTCTCCTGGTACGCCTGGATTGCCGGGGGGGCGTTCCTGACCTGGCTGGCGATGAGCTGAGGGCGATCAGGGCGCGTTAAAACGCCCTAGAACGGGATATCGTCGTCGAAATCGTCGCCTGCGGGCAGGGTTGGCGCATTGTCGTAGCTCTGCGCAGGCGGCTGCTGCGACTCGAAGCCGGACGGCGCACCGCCGCCCTGACCGCGACTGTCGAGCATCTGCATTTCACGCGCGATGATCTCGGTGCGGTAGTTCTTGTGGCCGTCTTTTTCCCAGTTCGTCGTTCGCAGTGAGCCCTCGATATAGACTTTGGAGCCTTTGCGCAGATACTGCGAGGCGACCTCGGCCAGACGGGCGAAGCAGACGATATTGTGCCACTCCGTGCGCTCCTGGCTCTGTCCGGAGGACTTATCGCGCCAGCTTTCCGAAGTTGCCACGCTGAAGTTCGTCACAGGCTGCCCGCCCTGCGTGTAGCGGGTTTCCGGGTCGCGCCCCAGATTGCCCACCAGAATGACTTTGTTGATCCCCCGTGCCATAGCCGTCTCTTTATCAGTGCAAGTGTCGGTGGAAGTCTAAATCATTCACCCTACTGCCAACAGTCTGACAGTAGTCTTCCCTTCGCCGACATAACCTCAGTTGCTGCGCGAACATGCCCCATATACATTGGAGCGTTTTCCCGCAGGCACGCAGATCATTGGACACCATCGCCGTTCGGGGTGCTCGCACCCACAACCTGAAGAACATCGACATCGACATTCCCCGGGACAAACTGGTGGTGATCACGGGGCTTTCAGGATCAGGAAAATCGTCGCTTGCTTTCGACACGCTCTACGCGGAAGGGCAACGACGCTACGTGGAGTCGCTTTCGGCCTATGCGCGGCAGTTCCTTTCCATGATGGAAAAACCGGACGTAGACCATATCGAAGGCCTGTCGCCGGCGATCTCCATCGAACAGAAATCCACGTCCCACAACCCCCGGTCTACCGTCGGCACGATTACGGAAATCTACGACTACCTGCGGCTGCTGTTCGCCAGGGTCGGGGAACCCCGCTGCCCCCACCACAACCTGCCGCTGGACGCACAGACCGTCAGCCAGATGGTGGATCAGGTTCTGGCACTGCCGGAAGACAAACGCATCATGGTGCTCGCGCCGGTCATCAGTGAACGCAAAGGCGAACATCTGCACGTGTTCAAGGAGCTGGTGGCCGCCGGCTTCATCCGTGCCCGCATCGACGGCCTGGTGGTCGACCTCGACTCACCACCGAACCTCGACAAGAACAAAAAACACACCATCGAAGCGGTGGTGGACCGGCTCCGGGTCAAAAGCGATCAGCAGCAGCGCCTGGCTGAATCGTTCGAGACTGCACTGGAACTGACCGATGGTGTCGCCAAAGTCTGCGACATGGACGATGAGAACGATGAGCTCGTGTTCAGCTCCCGCTATGCCTGCCCGCAGTGCGGCTACAGTATCAGCGAGCTGGAACCGCGCATGTTCTCATTCAACAATCCCGCCGGCGCCTGCGAAGAATGCGACGGGCTCGGCGTCACCCAGTTTTTCGACCCAAATCTTGTGGTGACCGACGATGAGCTTTCACTGGCAGAAGGCGCGATCCGCGGCTGGGACCGGCGCAACGTCTATTACTTTCACATGCTGTCTTCTCTTGCGGAGCACTACGGCTTCGATGTGGACACCCCATTCCGCAAACTGAAGAAGAAACACCGGGAGGCCATTCTCAACGGCAGCGGCAACACGCGTATCGATTTCAGCTACATGAACGATCGCGGTGACGTCATCCAACGCCGTCACCGTTTCGAAGGGGTTCTGCCCAACATGGAGCGGCGGTACCGTGAAACCGACAGCAGCATGGTGCGCGAAAATCTGCAGAAGTATCTACGCAGTGCCGCGTGCCCGACCTGCGCAGGCACCCGTTTGCGGCAGGAGTCGAGACACGTGTTCATCGGCGAGGCCAACCTCCCCAACATCACCACCCAGGCGGTGGAAGATGCGCTCGAGCACTTCAAAAAGCTGAAGCTTAAGGGCCAGCGGGCCACCATCGCCGATAAGATTCTGAAAGAGCTGCAGGCGCGGCTGCAGTTTCTGGTGGATGTGGGTCTGAACTACCTCACGCTCGATCGCAGCGCGGAGACGCTCTCCGGAGGCGAAGCCCAGCGCATCCGCCTGGCCAGTCAGATCGGTGCGGGGCTCGTGGGCGTCATGTACATCCTCGATGAGCCGTCCATCGGCCTCCATCAGCGCGACAACGAACGGTTGCTCGGCACCCTGGTACATCTCAGGGATCTGGGCAATACCGTTCTCGTGGTCGAGCATGACGAGGAAGCCGTACGCGCAGCGGATTTCATCATCGACATCGGCCCCGGTGCTGGCGTGCACGGTGGTGAGATAGTGGCCAGCGGCACCTTGAATCAGGTGATGAAAACCAAGGGGTCCATAACCGGCGAATACCTCAGCGGCAAGCGCTGCATCCCCATACCAGAAAGCCGCACTCCTCGAGACCCTGAGAAAACGGTCACACTCAGCGGCGCCAGCGGCAACAATCTACGCGACGTAACGCTCGAGCTGCCGTGCGGTCTGTTTACATGCATCACCGGCGTCTCCGGCTCCGGCAAATCGACGCTGATCAATCAGACGCTCTATCCGATCGCAGCAGAGAAACTCAACAAGGCGACCACGCTGACACCGGCCCCTTTCGAACGCATCGACGGTCTCAAGCACCTCGACAAGGTTGTAGACATCGATCAGAGCCCCATCGGGCGAACGCCACGGTCCAACCCGGCAACGTATACCGGCTTGTTTACGCCGATCAGAGAGCTGTTCGCGCAGACCCAGGAAGCACGTGCCCGAGGGTACAAACCGGGGCGCTTCAGCTTCAACGTGAAGGGCGGCCGCTGCGAGGCCTGCCAAGGCGACGGCGTGATCAAGGTGGAAATGCATTTTCTACCGGACATCTATGTGCCCTGCGATGTGTGCAAGGGGAAGCGTTACAACCGCGAAACTCTGGACGTTCAGTACAAAGGCAAGAACATCAACGAAGTGCTCGACATGACGGTGGAAGAAGCCCGCGAGTTCTTCGACGCGGTGCCGATGCTCGCACGCAAGCTGCAGACGTTGATGGACGTGGGCTTGTCGTACATCCGGCTCGGCCAGAGTGCGACCACGCTGTCAGGCGGTGAGGCGCAACGGGTCAAACTCTCCAGGGAGCTGTCCAAGCGTGATACGGGAAGCACCCTGTACATACTCGACGAACCCACGACCGGGCTGCACTTCGCCGACATCGCGCAGCTGCTCGACGTGCTGCACAGGCTGCGGGACGCGGGCAATACGGTGGTAGTCATCGAACACAATCTCGACGTTATCAAAACAGCCGACTGGATCGTCGATCTCGGCCCCGAAGGTGGCTCGGGTGGCGGGCAGATCATCGCTACGGGCACGCCCGAAGACGTCGCAAAGTCACGTAAATCACACACGGGGCGATTTGTGAAGCAGGTCCTTTCCGCCTAGGGCAAGTACTTACAAACGGTTTTCACGAACTCAAACCTTCGCACAGTTTGCTACGCGCCAGGCTTTATCATGATGTTCTGACAAACCGCTGTATGAAGTGAAGGATCATGGCGCGAAGCTTGTTGAAAGACTGGACCGAAGAAGACTACGCAACCGTGGAGCACGGCATTCTGCATGCCAAGCACCGGCTGCACGAAACCGGTATTTTCTCCGACGAGAACCTCTGCAGGATCATCGACACCCATCCGGAGGAAGACTTCTCCATCAACACCATGGGCTACGACGCCAACCAGTTCGAATGGCGGGAGGGCGATCGCAACGGTGTGCCGGCAGAGAAGCTGCTGGAGCTCGTTAAAAATGGCCACTTCTGGATGAACTGCCGCAAAATGGTGAAAAACCATGCGGATGTGCGCGAGGCGGTCAACGACATCTATAACGAGCTCGAAGCGAAATCTCCGGGCTTCAAGGCCATGGAACGGTCAGCCAACCTGCTGATTTCCTCACCAGATGCCCTCGTGCCTTACCACATAGATATTCCGGTCAACATGCTATGGCACATTCGCGGGCGCAAACGCGTGTGGGTCTATCCGCACTTCGATTTCCGTTTTGCGTCTCAGGAAGTCACCGAACTGGTCTGTAACGGTGACCTCACTGAGGACGTCCCCTACAACTCGGAGTGGGACAAGTACGCACTCGTCTTCGATCCGGAGCCTGGCGATCTACTGACCTGGCCTCAGCTTGGCCCGCACCACGTTAAGAATCTGGATGATCTTTGCGTCTCGCTGTCCACAGAGCACCTGAATCCCAGAGCCATTCGTCGTATGCATGTGCACAGAGCCAACCACTTTCTGCGCAAAACGTTTGGCATGACACCCACCCACGTATCACCCGACGGCCCCCTTGCACATGTCAAACAGACGCTGACTCGTGTTGTCGGCAAGATTCAGAACGGCGGCAAAGCGCGCAAGAAGGCCTATACCTACCCGATAACCTTCAAGATCGATCCGAACGCCCCGGAGGGCTACGTGCTGCTGGACGAGAAACCGCCGGAAGAGATCGCACCCCACCTGGCTCTCGACAAAGCCAGCTGAAAGCTAAGGGCGGTTACGCCGCCCTCGCTTCGCCCTCTGCCAGGCTGCCGACAATGAAACGCCGGTGCCAGAACTCCAGGGAAATTACACTCCACAGCTGCATGGAGTAGTCGTGGTGGCCGCGCAGGTGATCCTGGAGCAGACGGTCTACGCCCTCCGGTGAAAGCAGCCCGGATTCCGCGACCGATTCCCTGGAGAGAAACGTTTCTAGAAACGGTCGCAGATCGTGCTTGAACCAGTGACCGATGGGCGAATCAAAACCAACCTTCTTGCGATCGACGATCTCCGCCGGCAGATACCGCAGAGCCACCTCCTTGAGGATGTGCTTGGTGCGGGACCCTTTCAGCCGGTAAGCATGAGGCAATGCGGCAGCAAACTCCGCCACCCGGTAGTCGCACAGGGGCGAACGCACCTCCAGGCTCGTGCTCATACTCATTCGGTCCATGTAGGTCAGCTGGTACTCCGGAAGGTAGCCGCCTACATCTACAGCCATGACGCCGCTCATGAGATCCGGCGCCTGGCGCATCCGCTCAAGGGCCAATAGATTGCCGCCGCATGATCCACTTTCAAAGAGCGATTCCCGCACCTCAGGACGTATCAGCTGCAACCACGAGAGATAGCTTTCCTGAGGATCCTTACCCAGCGTTCCGGCGAAGCGCTTCAGACGCTTCATCAAACGGTTTCCGTCGGTTGAATCGTTACCCTGCTCCACCAGCCATCGCACGGGTGAGGCCAGGAGCGAAGGAATATGCCGGGTGTAGCGCAACAGGTTGATCGCGCTGTGTCGAGGATAGCCCTGGAAAAGCTCATCGCCACCGGTGCCGCCCATGGCCACTTTCACGTCCTGAGCTACGAACTGACAGAGCAGATAGACCAGCATGGAAGTGGGCTCACCGTTCGGCTCATCATAGTGCGTCGCGATCTTCGGCAGCAGTTCGAGGTTCATTGCGGCATCAACGATCAGCTCCTGGTGCGTAGTGCCCAGATAGTCGGCCACCTGCTTAGCATAGTTGAGCTCATTGAACCCTGCTGCTTCAGCACCGTAGCCCACCGAGTATGTTCGAACGTTTGCACCGAGCTTCTTCATGAGCGCAACGATCAGCGATGAGTCCACACCACCGGAGAGAAAGGCAGCAACCTCCACATCACTTTTCATACAGTAACGAACCGCCTCGATCAGCAGCGCGTCAAGCTGATCCACGGCTTGATCGAACGTCAGGTCCAATGTCGGAGCAGGCGTGAACTGCCAGTATGTCCTGCGGGAGATGGCACCCTGCTCAAAAACAAGGAACTCCCCGGGGTTCAGTTTCTCGATGTGCCGATAAGCGGTCTGCGAGCCTGGCACATAGCCGAGCGCGAGAAAGGATGACACTGCATCGTGATTCGCCGCCCGCTGCACATCGGTCTGCAAGAGGCATTTGATCTCAGAGGCAAAACGGATGGTGCCGTTGTGATGAGCATAATACAGGGGCTTTTCGCCCAGGCGATCCCGTGCCAGCAGCAGGCGCTTCCGGCTTCGGTCCCACAGCGCAATGGCGAACATGCCACGGAGATGGCTCAGACACTCATCACCATACTCTTCGTACGCGTGAACGATAACTTCAGTATCGCTGCGCGTCCGAAACTCATGCCCCGCAGCGACGAGCGCCTCGCGCACCTCCTCGAAGTTGTAGATCTCCCCATTGAAAACAACCCACACGCTCTCGTCTTCGTTGGCGATCGGCTGCGAGCCACCTTCCAGGTCGATGATGGACAGACGCACCATTCCCAGAACAGCGTCATCGAAAGCACGAACGCCCGTGTGGTCCGGGCCTCGATGGGTCATCACATCGCACATGCGATGCACGGTTGCTTCATCGATGCGACCAACGCCGCCTGTTATACCGCACATTTGGTCCACCCCAGATGTTGCATGGTGTGTGCCCAGCGAGCAGCAGCTCTAGCGGGCGATACGTAGGCCGCAGATTGCGCGGCTGAGCGAGCCAACTGTTCGTAGCGGCCCTCAGCGAGCATCTGCCGAATGGCTTCAGCCAGACTTTCGGGTGTGCACTCGGCGAGCAGCCGGCCGTTGTAATCATCCTTTACGAGATCA
>JAUIKX010000072.1 GCA_030430515.1 Gammaproteobacteria bacterium
CACGGAGGTCAGTCCAAGACCTCCGTGCCCGATATGGTGCGGGTCTTCGCCGAAGAGGTGATGAGCGAATTCGAGGTGATCAGGCCCTGAATTCGAGCCCCTCGAATTCACCGTCTTCCCGCCACGCTTTCTGATACCTGAAGAATGCCAGGGGCCCCTGTGGATACCCTGCTGCGGTGATTTCCGTCGGGCCTGTGCCCCATCCTTTGCCTTCGTTGTTGTAGTAGCCGGGCGTGCAGTTCGTGGTGCCGATCAGTCCGGGCGGCGCTGATTTGAGCAGCTCGAGCCAGCCATCTTCCGCCTTCTGCGTGAGTTCCACCTCGGCAAACTGATTCGCTTCGGCATGCTCGACTACTTTGGCGATGGTGGTGCCGGCTTCCGTGAGGTTGTGCGGATAGTTCGAGATCAGGTTGGCGCCCTGTGCTGCCTGCACGATGAAGAGGTTCGGAAAGCCGTTGACGTACGCGCCGTGCATGGTGCGCATGCCGTTCGACCAGTGCTCTGAGAGCGTCTTTCCGCTGCGGCCGACCGCATCGAAGCCTGAGCGACGTGCGAATGGCGTGCCTACCTCGAAGCCGGAGGCGTAGATGATGCAATCCACCTCATACTCTTTGCCCTGAACCACGACACCTTTTTCGGTGATGCGCTCTACACCCTGTCCGTCGGTGTCCAGGAGCACGCAGCCGGGTTCGTTGTAGGACTTCAGGTACTCGTCGTGGAAGGTCGGCCGTTTGCACAGCTGCTGGTACCAGGCTTTGAGCTGCTCGGCGGTGTCACCGTCTTTGACGATCGTGGGAATGCGCTGACGGATCTCTTCCATCTTCTGGAAGTCGGAGTCCTCGTAGGCGGCCATCATGTTCTCGACGGTCATGTCTTCCGGTGCGAGCTTCGCAATCTTGTGACGCACGCGTTTGGCCAGATCGGTCCAGCCGTCCTGCACCAGATCCACTTCCGCCTCTTCACCGGTCTGGTTGGCGGTGAAATTTTCCAGCCAGCGGTTCTGCCAGCCGGGTGTGGCGATTTCCTTGAACCATTCCGGGTCGATGGGCTGGTTGTCGCGCACGTCGACCGAAGAGGGGGTTCGCTGGCAGACATAGAGGTTTTTGCAGGCTCTGGCGAGATGCGGTATGCATTGGATGGACGTGGCGCCGGTGCCGATGATGGCGACGCGTTTGTCGGCCAGCTTGTCGAGCGGCGCGCCTTTCGGATCGCCACCGGTGTAATCGTAGTCCCAGCGGCTGGTGTGGAAACTGTGCCCCTTGAACGTTTCGATGCCTTCGATACCGGGCAGTTTGGGAACGTGCAGCGGGCCCGGTGCCATGCCGATGTATTTGGTGGTGAACGCGTCGCCGCGATTGGTTTTCACCAGCCAGTGGCTGTTTTCCTCGTTCCAGGTCAGCTCCTGCACCTGGGTGTGAAAGAGCGCGTTGTCGTACAGGTTGTATTGCCTGCCGATGCGCTGACAGTGCTCAAGGATTTCCGGTGCGTGCACATACTTTTCGCTGGGCATGTGGCCGGTTTCTTCCAGGAGCGGCATGTAGATCAGTGCAGCGGTGTCGCACTGGGCGCCGGGGTAACGGTTCCAGTACCAGGTGCCGCCGAAGTCGCCGCCTTTCTCCACGACGCGCACATCGGTGATGCCGGCTTCTGCGAGACGCGCGCCGGTCACCAGACCGGAAAAACCGCCGCCGATGAAGGTGAAGGTCACATGGTCGTTCACCGGTTCCCGCTCCTGAACCGGCACGTAGGGGTCTTCCAGATAATGGCTGAGCTGATCCTTGATCTCGATGTACTGGTCGTTACCGTCGGGACGAATGCGTTTGTCCCGTTCTTCTGCGTACTTCCGGCGCAGGGCTTCTTTGTCGACGGTTACGGTGCTAGCGGCTTCGGACATCGATCTCTCCTCGGTCTGTGAAATGTGCCCGCCCGATCATAACAGCCCCGCCATTATCCTGGCAGCGGGGCTGCTCGCCGGGATAGGGCTTGCTCCAGGCGCGCCAGCAGCGCCTGTCTAGCCGGGGTCGGACGGAGATTCCGGAGCTGATTTCTGGCCCGCTCCAGAACCTGCTGGCGCTCGTCTCCCTGCCCGTTTGCGGCCAGTAGCCGGGCATGGGTCAGAGCCCAGTCACCGGAGTGCCGCAGCAGTACGCCGAGGGCGCTGCTGCGCTCCAGTGCCGCGGAAAGCCGGCCAAGGCGCTGATCGAGCTCAATGGCCATTCTCAGGAGCTGGGGTTGCTTCCCGAGAGTCGTGAGCCCCTCATCCAGTAGATTCAGAGCCGGCTCCGTGTCGCCGGTCGCGTCGAGCAGGGTCGCTGCTGCTATGTAGTCGCCGGGCTGTGGCTGGCTGGACACGCGGAAGAACGCCTCGTAGTCCCGCCAGGCCGCTTCGGTCTCACCCGAGCGGGTTCGGGCGCGGGCGCGATTGAGCAGCGCCGTCGGATCATCGGGATGCACCAACAGATAATCCGTCAGCGGCGCGATGGCCATGTGATGGTCGGATCGGGCCATGGCCAGCAGGCCCCTTTGCAGGCCGGTCTGCCTGGAATCACCCAATCGCGCCGCCTGTGCGAGATCCTGCTCCGCTTCCGCGAGGTGCCCTGAGCGGATCTGCAGGGCGGCTCTCTGCAGGTTCAGCGACTGACTGTCGGGTGCCGCCTCCATCAGTTTCGACAGCCGGGCAAACGTGGTTTCGTCGGGCGCATGACCGTATCCATGCAGCGACAGCAGCAGTGCGGACAGGCCGCCCAGCAGTCGGATCATCGCTCGATGACGAACCAGTCCAGCACCTCACCGTGTTCGTCGATGAAGCGCGACGTCAGGGTCTTAGCTGTCGCGTCGACCACTACCGAGCCTCGCCGGGCGATACCATGAGGGCGTGCGCCGGACACTGTAGGGTCGAACGTTCGGTGGGCGGGATGCATCAGCCAGTCCGGCAGGGTGCAGCCGAGACGCTGCCCTTCTTTGCAGGGGTGCGGCTCGTCTGCCTTGCCGGCACTGCCGGCGACTGTGTAGATTGCCTTGTCGTCCTTGCCGCTGCCGCTGCTGATCTGTTGGTAGGACTCCTCTCCCTGACCGATGGCGGGGTCTCCGTCTGCATTGAGCTCGGCGTGTTGCGCGGCGCTGAACGTATCGGACTTGCCGTGGTGACCGTGCAGGTACCAGGAACGTTCGTAGCTGTGAGCGTGACCGTTGAATACCAGATCGACGCCGTAGTCTTCGAAAACCGGTGCGAAAGTTTCCCGCATATCGATCTCCGCCTGCTCCACATCGGAATCGTGGTTCTCACCTTTGCTGTAGACCGGGTGGTGAAAGATGACGATGGTCCAATCGAGTGTGTTGCGGCTGAGATCGTCGACCAGCCAGTCGCGCATGGCTCGGCGCTGGGCGTCATCACGATTCGATAGCTGCGAATCGAGGCTGACCACGTGCACGTTGCCATAGTCGAACGCGTAGTACTGTTCGGTACCGCTGGGTACACCGCCAGCTTCACCGCGGCTCGGCAGGTCGAAGATGCTGAGGTAGGGCAGGCCGCCTTCATCGGGGCCGTCGCCGTTGCTGTCGTAGCTTGCCGGGTCGGCCGATTCGCTGATGCCACCGACAGCCATCATTACCGGTCCTTCTTCGCATTGAGGCATGGGCCGGAAGAGGCAGACGTCCAGGGGGCCGGCTCCCATCTCGTGGTTGCCGATGGTCGGCCAGGTGGCGACGCTGCGGATGATCTTCGGGTAGATATCGAAGTACGCGCCCTGCCACTGAGCGTCGGTGCCCTCGAGATAGGCGTTGTCGCCGAGGAGCAGCAGCAGATCTACCGGTTCGTTGTCGGCCTGGTCGGCGTTGTACTTCAGGAACCCCTGCTTCACGATTTCCGCTTCCCCCGGGTGGGTGAAACGCCCCATGAACTGCTCCGTCTGCGTGCCGGAATCTCCCAGCAGCCAGATGTGGGTATTGCCGTCTGCCGGTACCTGGCCGGGCTCGGGGGCAGTGGTGAATGTAAAGCTCGGATCGGTAGTGCCCGCACCGCCGATGGCGTAGAAATAGCGGGTGTCTGCCTGCAATCCCGTTAGCTGAGCTGTCATGTGTCCATTGACCGTGCTGGCATCGAAGCGTTGGGTCAGACTGTCTGCCGATTGACCGATGCACACGCTCGCAGCCTCACCTCGCCAGCGGATGATGGCGCTCGTTGCGGTGACCTGCTGTAGAAACAATCGTTCCGTGGGCGTCGATTGGCCGGTGCATGGTGAGGGAGCTGAAGGGGCTGTTGTGCAGGCTTGAAGCAAGGCCAGCGCTGCCAGGAGTTGAATGAGGTTCTTCATTGGCGATTTCCGAGACTGAAGTGGGAAGCCTCTTGCTTTCAATCTGCGACGTCAAGATGCTAGGGGCTGAATGTACTGGTGAATGGAGAACATCATGATTCGTCTCTACGGCTTGCCGATGAGCAACTACTACAGCCTCGCCAAAGCGTTGCTCATTGCGAAGGGCGTGGACTTCGAAGAGGTTGCGGCCCCACCGAGCCAGGAAGAGGAAAGCCTGCGCCGTTCACCCATGGGCAAGATGCCTTCGATCGAAGTCGACGGAGAATTCCTGTCGGAAAGTCTGGCCATTGCCACTTATCTCGATCGCGCATTTCCGGAGCCGGCGCTGTTGCCTGCCGACCCGTTTCAGGCGGGCAAGGTGATGGAGCTGGTATGCCATGTGAAGCTCGATGTTGAGCTGGTCGCCCGGCGCTGTCTGCCCGCATTGCTGTTCAACCAGCCTGTGAGCGACGAGGTTAGAGAAACGACGAGAACCGATTTGGCCAGAGGCATGAACGCCGTCGACCGGCTGCTCACGGGCTCTACCTACGCCTGTGGCGAGACGGTGACGCTGGCAGACTACTTCGTCTTTTACACTTTTGGCCTGGCGAGCACCGTTGTTGAGCAGGTTCTGGACCAGCGTCTGCTCGAGGGGTACGAGGGCATCGAAGCGCTCATGACGCGGCTCGCTCAAGTGCCTGCCATCAGCCGGGTGGAGGCTGAGAAAGACACCTGAGGACGCGGCTTCAGCCGAGAGCAGCCAGGGCTGACTTGAGCGCCCCCAACGCGTTTTTGTTGGCTGTCTTGATGACTTCCATGGTCGGTGGCTCCTGGCTGATGTCGCCGAGCTCGGCAAGTGCGACATGTACGGTGTCGTGTCCTTCTTCTTCGGACATGGCAGCGAGCCAGCGCTGCACGTTGGACCAGGGCGACAGGTCGAAGACATTGGTGAACTGCGGCTGCAGCTGACCGATCTCGACGTACGCCGCGAAGTCCGCGATGGTCAGGCTGTTGCCGACGATATGGCTCTGATCTGCAAGCCGTGCATTCAGAGCCTCGAGCGCGCGGCCGAGGTTGGCCTGGGCGCTGAGCTGCATGACCTCAGGAATGTCCAGATCTTTGCGGATGCGCGGCGCCACGAGACCCAGCGACGCATCGCGCACATTGCGATGATGATAGTGCAGGTACCAGTCCACTTCGGCTCGTTCCTCCAGACCCTCCGGATACAGGTCCGTCCAGCCATTCTTCCGGCAAAGGTACGCCATGATGGCGTGGGCCTCGCCCAGCGTGAACCCGGTTTCCGGGTCTTCGAGACAGGAGATGGTGCCGCCGGGACTCTTCGCGAGGTACTCAGGATTGCGGCTGCCGTTGTCACCCTTGGAACCCGGGTTGATGAGCACCATTTTGAACGGCGACTTTTTGTAGAGCATGAGCCACATGACGGCGCGGACGGGCTGGGAAAAAGGAACGCCGTAGAGTACGGGTAGCGACATGAGTTGTGTCCTTTATCAGTTGTGACCTACTTCTGTTGTGAGCATGATGCGGTAGACCGCTGGTGCGAGACAACTCAACTATGAAGAACCGAAGAATCCTCATCGACGAGCTGCCTTCGGGCAAGCTCGAGCTGAGCAACTACCGACTTGTGGAAGAGTCGGTTCCTGAAATTGAAGAGGGCCAGGTGCTCTGCCGCACGCTGGCTCTGACCATCGGCGCCGGCACTCGGGCCGGGCTGCAGGGCAGCGCAAGCTACGCCGGCGCACCGCAAACCGGTATCGTGATGAACGGCACAACCGTTTCCCGAGTTGCTAGAAGCACCGTCGCTGAGGTGCCGGAAGGCGCACTCGTCGTCTGCCCCGGTGGCTGGCAGGACTATTCGGTTCATGAGGCATCCGCGTTGTCGGTAGTGGACGAAAGCCTGGACCCTGCAGACTACCTCGGCGTGCTCGGCACCAACGGGCTGACTGCCTACTTCGGCCTGCTGCACGTTGGCCGGCCGCAAGCCGGCGAGACCGTGCTGGTCTCTGCCGCTGCTGGTTCCGTGGGCCACCTTGTCGGCCAGATCGCCTCGATAGAGGGGTGCCGGGTCGTGGGTGTGGCGGGCAGCGATGACAAATGCCGACGCCTCGTCGAGGCGCTCGGCTTCGACGCGGCGGTGAACTACAAAAGCGATGACTTCCGTGCGCAGGCGAAAGCGGCCTGTCCAGATGGTGTCGATGTCTACTTCGACAATACCGGCGGGGAAATTCTCGGAACCGCGCTGCGGCTGATGAATGTTGGCGGACGCATCGTCTGCTGCGGGGTGGTTTCACAATACGATACCGCCAACCCGTCGCCGGGACCTCGAGGCGTGCCGGGCCTGCTGGTCAACAAGCGAATTCGCATGGAAGGCTTTCTGGTGTTCGATTTTGCAGATAGCTACAGCGATGCGCGCGCTCAGCTCCACCGTTGGATGGATGAAGACCGGCTCACCGTTTGGGTGGATGAAGTCGAAGGCCTGGAGAATGCGCCGGCCGCATTTGTGGATCTGCTGGCCGGCGGCAATGTCGGTACACGGATCGTGCGCGTGGGCTGAAGTTCCTCAGTCTTCTTTGTTCCCTTCCGGCACCCAGGGCGTCCAGTCGCATGCCTCGCAGGCGGCATCGATGCCGTGACGGGCCAGAACAGAGAAGATGAAATTGCGCCAGGCTTCCGTGGGCTGCCATACCTGGTTCATGTCGTCTTTGGCATCGCCCACGTCCACGCCCTGATGGATTATCCGATAGAGCATTGAGAAGGTGCTTGCACGGTAATTGACCTGGCAGTGTACGAGGGTGTTTTTGTCGCTGGACTGCATGATCGCCGCGAAGGTACGGAAGTCGTGGTAGCTGGGTTTGTCCCAGATCACAGGCAGCTGCACGTAGTCGAACCCGTGGTTCCGGGCAATCCTGTCTTCGTTGGCCAGCGACGTATCATGATCGCCGAACGCCAGATAGACGATGCGTTCATAACCCTGGTAAGAAAGCGCTTCGATCTGCTCCGCCGTCGGCTGACCGGAGCTTGCGAACCCTTCATCGTAGGCGATGAAGTTGACCGGCTTTTCGGCGTTGGCGGCGGTGGCCGCCAGCAGCAGCCCGAGGATCGCAAGCTTACGCATCAGATCATCTCTCCGGAAAGACCGTCTACGAACAGCTTATCGCCGGTGACGTAGCTGTTCAGGTCGGAAACGAGGTAGCGCACGACGTTGGCGACGTCCTCCGGCTGGCATACATGCCCGAACGGCGAGGTGTCGTCCATATCGCGGATGTTGTCCACGCCGCGGGCTTTGACCAGCCGCCGGCCCATCTCGGTTTCCACCACACCGGGCGCGACGATGTTGACCCGGATGTTGTTTTTCAGCTCCTCTTTAGCGACGCCTCTGGCCAGCGCTTCGATGCCTGCCTTGCCGACGTTGTACGGCGCGCCGTTTGCACCGAACCGGCGGGTTGCGGCGGAGGAGATCATGATGATGTCGCCCCGGTCGCGTTTACGCATATGCGGTATCACTTCGCGGGTGGCGTAGAAAGTACCGAATGTATGGGTGCGCACAACGCGTTCGAATTCAGTGGGTTCGGTATCCGCTACCGCGAGGCCGCGGCTGGCGATGCCTGCATTGTTGATGAGTATGTCGATGCTTCCGAAGTCCTCGGCGACTGCGGCGACCATCTGGCTTACGGCCTCGAAGTCGTCTACCGGCGCCTGGTAGGCGTGTGCCTGCCGGCCCATGGCTTTGATATCGGCGACGGTCTGCTCGGCGCCCTCGGTGTCTTTGCGGTAGTTGATGGCTACGTCTGCGCCATCCTGTGCAAGTCCCAGGGCGATGCCTCTGCCGATCCCCCGGTTGCCGCCGGTAACGATGGCCACGCGTCCTTTGAGCGTCATGTTTTCTCTCCTCAAATCGATTTCCGCCACATGATACATGCGTACAATGGCGTGCATGAGTACAAAGCAGCAGACGGCGCTCGATGGCTTGCGGGTCATCGACCTGACAAATGGTCCTGCAGGCGGGGTCGCCTGTATGGTTCTTGCAGATTTCGGTGCCGAGGTATTGCGGCCCGTACAGGGTGAGCCACACCCTCTGGAAGCTTTACCCGCTTCACGCATGTGGCGCAGGGGCACCTTCACCGTGAATCTCGACCCGGAAAAGGAGGCCGAGCGCTTCTCGAGGCTCTGCGCGGCAGCAGATGTTCTCATCTGCAGCCGCCGCAGGTGGATCGGTAGCCGGTTGGAAGCGCTTCGCGTCAGCCATCCGCACCTGGTGATCTGCGCGGTCTCCTCGGCTGCCGCTGATGACCCGCGAGCTGCATTGCCCGCCTACGAGCATCTGCTGGCAGCGCTCAGCGGACGCATGAATACATTTTCGGGTTGTGCTGACCGAGATGGGCCGGTGTTCTCGGCACTGCAGGCCGGTGTGCATGCCTGCGCGCAATCGGTGGTGTCCGGCGTGCTGGCGGCACTGATCGCCCGGGCACGAGATGGACAGGGTTGCCTCGTGCAGACCAGCCTCCTCGAGGCGCTTCTGGCCTACGAGCAGGGAGCGATGATCGGCGAGCAGTTTCGTGATCGATTCGGTCAGCTCGTGGATGGCCTGCCCAGCGCGCAACCGACGGCACCGATGCCCACGCTGCACTACCTGCCAGCGCAAGCGGAAGATCGACGGTGGGTGCAGCTCGGCAACCTGCTGCCGCATCTGTTTGATAATTTTCTCGTGGCAACGGATCTCTTCGAGATACTGGCGGACCCGGAGTTCGACAGCGCGCAGATGCAACTGCCGGAGCCGAAGCGTGAAGCGTTTCGAGATCGTATGTTTGAGCGGCTGCAGGAAAAGCCTGCCGAGGAATGGCTGACTCTGTTTGCGGAGAATGGCGGGGTGGCCGCCGCGGCGGTGCAGAGCACGCAGGATGCGCTCGATGATCCGGACATCGTCGCTAACGGTCATGTCATCGAACGGGGTGACGGCTGCCAGCTCGGACCGCTTGCGCGACTGATCGATACCCCAGCGTCTCCGGGCTTTGGGGTTCTGGACGGTGCGGAGGTTCTGGCGCGCTGGCTCGCCGCTCCCCGGCCCGCTGTGGCAAACGCGGAACGGACTGAGCTGCCGCTTGCAGGTGTGAAAGTGGTGGAAATCGCGACGATCATTGCTGCCCCGTTCGGGGCGTCCCTGCTCGCGGAGATGGGCGCGGATGTGATCAAGGTAGAGCCCGTGGGTGGCGACCCGTACCGCGGCATGGCAGGAGGAATTGGCGCGGCGCGGGTGAATCTCGGTAAGCGCAGCATCTGCGTGAACCTGAAAGACCCGGACGGGCAGGCCGTGGTGCAGTCGCTGGTGGGTGAAGCAGACGTTCTGATTCACAACTTCCGTCCCGGAGTGCCAGAAAAACTCGGTATCGGCTATGACGTGGTCAGCAAGCTGAACCCCCGCATTGTCTATCTGCAGAGCAACGGTTACGGGCCGGACGGCCCCGGCGCGCACAGACCCAGCACCCATCCGATTCCGGGCGCTGCCATGGGGGGCGTTTTTTTCCAGATGGGTGGGCGGCTACCCGATCATCTGCTGAGCCTCGATGAAGCGCGTGACTGGTCGCGGCGGTTGATGCGCGCGAACGAAGTCAACCCGGACCCGAATACCGCACTGGTGGTGGCAAGTTCAGCGCTGCTCGCGCTAGCGGCTCGTCTGCGTACCGGTCGTGGACAGCAGGTGTTCGTCGACATGTTCGGCGCAAACGCTTATGCCAACGCAGACGACTTTCTGAGTTTCCCGGACAAGCCGGCGCGTTTTGCACCAGACGCCGAACTGATGGGCCTTTCAAATGGTTATCGGCTGTACAGGTGTAAGGACGCCGGTTGGGTTTTTCTGGCGCTCGTGCTCGAAAGTGAACTGCGTGCTTTTCAGGCGCTGACGGCGGTAGATGTCGAAACTACAGAGGCGATGGAAGCGCTTTTTGCCGGTAGAACGAGCACTGACTGGGAGGCGTTTTTTAACGGCACTAAAGTGGCCTGTGTGCGGGCTGATGTCGGACTGCCGAAGGACTTCTGGAGAAAACCTGAGCAAGCGCGCTATACGCTGTCGTCGGAGCACCCGGAGTGGGGCGCATTCCGGCGCCCAGGCCCGCTGGTGCGGTTCGATGTGCTACCACCGGCCGTGCTGCACCCTCCGGTGGAGGGGCAGCATACTCGTGAGCTGCTGCAGGCCGCGGGCATGACGGAGAAAGCGATCGATGCCCTCATGTCGGACGGCATCGTGTCCTGAACCGGTCTCAGACGGACAGTCGTATCCTGCCGACAGCAGGGTATGTCATGCCACGGTGCCGCTGGCTTTCAGCGACGCAATTTCGTCGCTCGTGAAGCCAGCCTCGGAGAGCACGTCCTGGGAATGTGCGCCGGGGGCGACGGCGGGGCCGGGCATCTCCGGCACCGTTCGGCTGAAGCGCGGGGCGGGGGCCGCCTGCATCAGACCGTTCACCTCGGCAAACGTCTTGCGAACCTGATTGTGCTCGTTGGCAACGGCTTCCTCGAACGCCAGAACCGGCGCATAGCAGATGTCGGTGCCGTACATGATCGCGTCCCACTCATCGCGGGTTTTCGTCTTGAATATGGCGCGCAGCTTGTCCTGCATCATCGGCCATTGGCTGCGGTCCATCTGTCTCGGCAGGTCCGGGTCCTGATCCCGGCCGGTTTTCTCCAGAAGGAGCGCATAGAACTGCTTTTCGATCGAGCCGATGGAAACGTGCTGGCCATCGCTGGTTTCGTAAACGCCGTAGAAATGCGCGCCGCCGTCCAGCAGGTTGCTGGCACGCTGGCTGCTCCAGTGACCTTCGCCCATCAGTGCGAACACGGAGTTCATCAGCAGCGCTGAACCGTCGGTCATGGCGGCATCGATCACCTGGCCCTGGCCGGATTGTGTCCGTTCATAGAGCGCCGAGGCGATACCGAACGCCAGCAACATACCGCCACCACCGAAATCGCCCACCAGGTTCAGCGGTGGGACCGGGTCTTTCCCGCCGATGGCGTGCAGTGCGCCGGAAAGGGAGATGTAATTGATGTCGTGGCCGGCGACTTTGGCCATGGGGCCATCCTGTCCCCAGCCGGTCATACGGCCGTAAACCAGTCCGGGATTGCGCGCCTGGCATATTTCGGGGCCGAGCCCCAGCCTTTCGGTAACGCCGGGGCGAAACCCTTCCACGAGCACATCGGCAGTCTCAACCAGCCTGAGTACGGTTTCTACCCCTTCGGGACTTTTCAGATCGACAGCCACGCTGCGGCGGCCGCGAGCAAGAACGTCGGCGGCGGGAGCGGGCGCACCGGCGGCACTGGCACGGTCTACGCGAATGATCTCGGCGCCCATGTCCGCCAGCATCATGCAGCAGAAGGGACCCGGGCCGATGCCCTGAAGTTCGATGACTTTGATACCTTTGAGTGGTCCCATGGCTGATCCTTTCAGAAGTGTTGGGCAGAAGTGCTGGTCGGGCATGTTAAATTTGTCTCAACGCACTGGCAAAGAGCATCTTCGAATCATGGGGAACCGTTTGAGCAAAATTTCCACGCGAACCGGCGATGGAGGCGAAACCGGTCTTGCGGGTGGTGTGCGCGTGGCGAAGGATGACCCGCGGATCGAGACCATTGGCGATGTGGACGAACTCAACTCTGCGGTTGGTCTGGTACGCAGTCATGAACTGCCTGAGGCGATTGAAAAGACGCTCGCCGAGGTACAGCAGGTGTTGTTCAATCTCGGGGGAGAGCTGTCGATGCCGGGTGAGGCCTTGGTGGATGAAGCCTCTGTAGATTTGCTGGACGATGCGCTGGAGAAGCTCAATGCAGGGCTGCCGCCGCTGAAGGATTTCGTCATGCCGACCGGCACGCCAGCGGCAGCGCATACGCATCTTGCCAGGGCGGTCTGTCGCCGGGCGGAAAGGCGGCTCGTAGCGTTATCTCATGTGGCGGAGATCAATCCCGCGGGACTGAAACTGCTGAACAGGTTGTCTGACTACCTGTTTGTCTGCGCCCGCACGCTGAATGCGATTGATGGGCCTGATGAAGTGCTTTGGCAGCACTGAATGCTGGTCGAAATATCCCAGAAGAACAACGGGTTAGACCGTTATCCTTCTGGGATATTGTAGGGGCTCGAGGCGAGGCTAGTCTCGTTTTCTGCGATCGATGAGGTCGTGGTCGTTGACGCTGAGCCCCTTCGATTGCAGTGCACTCATGATGAATCCTCGCATGGTCATGCCTGCATCGAGGGCCATCCGTGCGAGCTCGCGGTGGAGGCTTTCACGCATTTTCAGCGTGAACTGACTCATGCGCTCTGCCTCCGCGGTTCGTGGGCTCGGAATTTCCTGTCTAGCGGGCGCCTTACGGCGCAAAGCGGCGCGCTCCTTGGACGCGCGCTTTGCGTCGGCGCTTTTGACGCTCATGAAGCCTGTCTGTATTCCATCAGGAAGGGCAGATGGCCCATTTCAGCGATTTCCTGCACCAGGAGCTGGCTTTGCGCTGCCGCGCGCCCTTTCCTGGGCACTCTGCCGGTAAACGAAAGCTCCTTGTACGCAACCAGGTGGTGCATACGGGTCTGCATCGTCGGCAGGTTGTGCTTTGCCACCGCAGATCGAACGTCTCTGGCGATGTTCGTATTCGGTGTGTAGCCGGTGAACAGCAGTGTGGCGTCGATCTTCCTGTTGGACATATCGGCCGCGCCTTGCACCAGGTTGAAGGTCTTGACCGCTTCCTTCACGTCGCTGCTGCTGAGCTGCACCGGAATGATGACCAGGTCTGCACAGCCCACGGCGAAAACCGTTGCCTGGGAGCGGGCTCCGGGCGTGTCGATGATCACCAGATCGTGCTTGCGTTTGAGCTTTTTGGCTTCCTCGACGATTTTCGTT
>JAUIKX010000073.1 GCA_030430515.1 Gammaproteobacteria bacterium
GTCCAGTTCGGGTGCTGCGGGTGCATGGCGCTTTCGGTCTTGGCGCTGTCGTTGTGATACTCGAAAGGGCGGGCGGGCTGTTCGAAGTAAACCAGCCCGGGCTCGCCGGTGGGCAACTCCCTACCGTCTTCGTCGCATATGTGGATGACCCCGCTGGAGGCCCGGCCCACGGAGCCCGGATAACGCAGCCATTCGTCAGGAGAAATGACAGTTGCCCCGTTTCTTTCCGTGCCAGCGTAGTATTCCCACAGAATGGGTCCCCACCAGTCCATCATCTGCTGCTTGATTGCCACGGGGCAGGGCGCTGCAGCGTGAATGGCGCAGCGGTGGGAGGTTAGATCGAAGCGATTGCGCAATTTATCTTCCAATTTGAGCATGCGTACGAACATGGTGGGCACCCACTGGCTGTGCGTGACCCGGTAATGCTCAATGTTGCGTAAGGACTCCACAGGATCGAACTTCTCCATCATCACGACGCTGCCGCCGAGCGCGAGGGTGCGCAGGCAGTAGCCGAGCGGCGCGGCGTGGTAGAGCGGGGCTGGTGAGAGGTAGATGGTCTGGTCATCGATCCCGTAAGGATTGTCGCGCTCTACCCCCGGAATGCCCTCCGCGATGCTTTTACCGCTGAGTGGGCGTTTGATGCCCTTCGGCCGTCCGGTGCTGCCGGAGCTATAGAGCATGGTGTCGCCCATGGGTTCGAAGGCCGGCGGTTCCTTCGGGTAGACGTCGACAGTGCCTTCGAGACTCTGCCAGCCGTCTCGCTCTTCGTGCAGCGACACATAGTGCGTGACCGATTCCGTGAGTTCCTGCAGCGCCTTGAGGTCGGCTACTTCGTGGGAGGCGATGAGCACCTTCGCGGTGGTGTCCTCAACAATGTAGGCCGCTTCCTCGGCTGTGAGATAGCGATTGATGCAAGTGAGATAGAGCCCGGCTCTGAGCGCTCCCCAGCTCAGCTCGAAGTACCGAAGATGGTTTTCGAGCATGAGGCAGACATGATCGCCGGCTTCGAGCCCCATATCTCTGAACATGTGCGCCACCTGAACGGAGCGTTCGTCGAGGGCCTGCCAGGTCTGGGTTTCGCCAGACGCGGCGTTCGTAACGGCTACTGATTCTGGTTTGATCTTTGCCCAATGTCCGGGATACACGGTTGCCCCTCGTTGATTCGTCCGCCTGCTTCGCCCTTAATAGGCGCAAACAACGGAGGGATCAAGTGATGAGTACCGCAGAGGATCGATTGGCCGTTCAGGATGTGCTGTTGCGATATGCCGCAGGCGTGGATGACCGTGACATGGACATGTATCGAGCGTGTTTTGCCGATGACGCTGAAATTGCCGGCTTCTCACCCGAAAACATCAACGGTGCCGATGCCTGGCTGGACTATGTCACCTCGTCGCTCAGCAAGTATGGCTCGACCCAACACATGCTGGGGCCGATGCTCGCAACGATTGACGGCGACACGGCCCAATGCCGCACCGACGTGCAGGCCTGGCATGAGGTCCTGGATTCTGATGGCGAAGTGCTGATTCTGTGGGCGACCTACTTCACGCGGATGCAACGTTTGAGTGGTGAGTGGAAGATCGTCTACCACGAGCTGGTGCGTCGGGGCATCCGACAGAACTGATCACCTTGAAGTCCCTGGTCTGGTTTCGTAACGATCTGCGGCTGACGGATAACCCGGCGCTCGCGGAAGCAGCGGCGCATGGATCGTTCGAGGCGGTCTTTCTTCTCGCCGAAGACCAGTGGCGTGATCACGATGTTTCTCCATGGCGCGTTGCGCTGCTTCTGCGTGCGCTCAAAGCGCTGGCTGAAGATCTGGCGCAGCGTGGCATCGTATTTCACGTGCTCGACGCGCCGTCGTTCGCGGACGCGCCCCGTGCCATCGCAAACCTGGCCGTGCAGCAGGCCGCGGAAGCGGTGTATTTCAATGCCGAATACCCGCTCAACGAAAGGCGGCGTGATGCAGACGTTGCCACCGCGCTGGATGAGATTGGCGTACGTTCGGTAGCATGTCACGGCAGCGTGGTAAAACAACCCGGCTCGGTGCTCACTGGCGACGGCAAGCCGTACACGGTATTCACGCCTTTCAAGAAGCGCTGGTTCGCCAGCTTGAGCGCTGGTGCTTTTGACCTTCTACCCGCACCTGAGCCGCAGAGCGGTCCGCTGCCGGCGGCCCACATTCCTGGTGAGCTGGGCGGGGTGTCTGGCGCGTTTGGCGCTGACGCCTGGCCCGCGGGTGAACAAACGGCAAAGCAGGCGCTCGAACGGTTTCTCGAGGAGCGCCATGAGCGTTACGCTGAATCGAGGGATAGACCGGACCTGCACGGTACCAGCGTGCTGTCTCACCATCTTTCGTTGGGCAGCTTGTCGCCGAACCAGTGCCTGAGCGCGCTGAGCAATCATTGCGACCCGGCAGAAGATATGTGGGCCAGCGAAATCGTGTGGCGTGAGTTCTATCGTCATGTGGTTGCCGCATTCGATCATGTCTCCTGTGGCTTTGCGTTTCGTCGAGAATACGATGCGGTTGCCTGGGAAAGAAACAGTGAGGCGTTCGAGGCCTGGCAGGAAGGGCGCACCGGGTATCCGCTTGTGGATGCTGGCATGCGACAGCTCAACGCCACAGGCTGGATGCACAACCGGCTGCGCATGGTGACCGCGATGTTCCTCAGCAAGCATCTGCTGCTGGACTGGCGTCTGGGAGAGCGGTACTTCATGCAGCAGCTGATCGACGGAGACTTTGCCGCCAACAACGGCGGCTGGCAGTGGAGCGCCTCGACCGGCACGGATGCCGCACCGTACTTTCGCATCTTCAACCCGGTGACTCAGGCCAAACGTTTTGACCCGGACGGCGCATTTGTGCGGCGCTGGGTGCCTGAACTGGAAGGCGTGGACAGCAGAACCCTGTTTGAACCGTGGCGAAAAGGCGGCGTGCCGGGTTACGTCGAGCCCATTGTGGAGCACCGGGCAGCCAGGGAGCGAGCACTCGAACGCTTCAAGGCGTTATAGTTCGACGCTTTCATCACCAAACAGGAGAGACAACGTGGCGAGAAAACTCTATGGCATCTCAGGATCGAGGGCGATCCGGGCAATCTGGGGGATCGAGGAAACCGGCATCGAGTACGAGCACGTACCGACGCACTTCCGGGGCGACGCCCAGTCGGATGATTATCTGGCAGTGAATCCCAATGGCCGTATCCCGGCGCTCGTGGATGGTGACCTGCTGCTGTGTGAGTCGGTGGCGATCAATCTGTATCTGGCCAAAAACTACGGCGGCGATCTTTACCCACAAGACCCGGCGAACGAAGCGCGGGCGTTTCAGTGGAGCGTATGGGGCATCAGCGAAATCGAGCCGCTGCAGATGCAGATCGTCATTCAGAAGTTCTTTGTGCCGGAAGACAAGCGCGATGCCGCGGTCATCGAGCAGGCAGCGAAAAATCTGGAGCGTCCCCTGAAAGTGCTTGATGCCGCACTGGCCGACAGTCCGTACCTGCTCGGCGATCAGTTCACCGTGGCCGACCTCAACGTCGCCTCGGTCATGCTGCTGCTGAAGATGGTCGGGCACGATTACTCATCGCACACCAACGTGCAGCGTTGGGCGGATGCCTGCTACTCAAGGGATGCTCTGGCGAGGGCCCAGGCCAGGGATTGATCGGGTGATCTTTCGTTCGAGCAAATCGGTTCGAACAAAAAAAAGGGCCGGTGCGACCGGCCCTTTTTACATGGGAACCCGCTCTTAGAACTGGTTCATCGTGTTGGCAGCACCGCCGGCCAGAAGGGCCTTCTCGCCAAGGAAGTATTCCTTGTGGTCGTCGCCGATGTTGGAGCCGGCGAGGTCCTGGTGCTTCACAGCCGCCAGATCTCGACGGATCTCCTGACGCTGCACGCCTTTCACGTAAGCCAGCATGCCCAGTTCGCCGAAGTAGCCTTCGGAGAGCTGGTCCACGCCCAGAGCTGTCTCGTGGTAGGTGGGCAGGGTGATCAGATGGTGGAAGATGCCGGCTTCGCGCGCTGCATCTGCCTGGAAGCTCTGGATCAGCCGATCTGCTTCCTGCGCGAGCTCGGAGTCATCCAGGCTCACATCCATCAGGCCTTTTTCGTTCTCGGCAGGGTTCGGATAAGCGGACAGGTCTTTGCCGGCAGCTTTCCAATCCTCATAGACCTGCTCGCGGAACTTCAGCGTCCAGTTGAAGGACGGTGAGTTGTTGTAGACGAGCTTCGCTTCGGGGCGAACCTTGCGGATGGCGTCCACCATGCCGCCGATCTGGCTGAGGTTCGGCTTTTCGGTTTCGATCCACAGAAGGTCGGCACCATGTTCGAGGCTCGTGATGCAATCGAGCACCACGCGATCGAAGCCGGTGTCTTCGCGGAACGCGTAGAGGCCGTTGTCCAGGCGCTCAGGCTTACACAGCACGCCGTTCTGGTGGATGGTGATGTCGCCTTCCTTGAGCTCGCTGAGGTCGTTGACCGGCGTTGCTTTGAGGAAGTCGCAGTATTTGTGACCGAGATCGCCGGGCTCCTGAGCGACCGGGATCTTCTGTGTCAGTCCGGCGCCGAGGGAGTCGGTGCGGGCAACGATGATGCCGTTTTCGACGCCGAGCTCCAGAAACGCGTAGCGAACCGCGTGCAGCTTGGACACGAAGTCTTCATGGGGCACCGTAACCTTGCCCGCCTGGTGTCCGCACTGCTTGGCGTCGGAGACCTGATTCTCGATCTGGATGGCGCAGGCGCCGGCTTCGATCATCTTCTTGGCCAGCAGGTAGGTGGCTTCTTCGTTACCGAAGCCGGCATCGATATCGGCAATGATCGGCACCACGTGGGTCTCGAAGTTGTCGATACGGTCGATGATGGGCGCGGTGTCCTGACCGGCGGCACGAGCGTCGTCGAGCTCGGCAAAGATGTGTCGCAGCTCGCGGGCGTCGGCCTGCTTCAGGAAGGTGTAGATCTCTTCGATCAGCGCCGGCACCGAGGTCTTCTCGTGCATGCTCTGGTCGGGCAGAGGGCCGAACTCGGAGCGAAGGGCCGCCACCATCCAGCCGCTCAGGTAGATATAGCTCTTGTCCAGGGTGCCCTGACGCTTCTTGACGCTCATCATGGTCTGCTGAGCGACGAAACCGTGCCATGCGCCCAGAGACTGCGTGTACTTGCTGGTGTCCGCATCGTAATCCGCCATGTCGCGGCGCATGATGTCGGCGGTGTAGCGGGCGATGTCCAGGCCCGTCGGGAAGCGGTTCTGATGGCGCATGCGCACCACGTACTCAGGGTTCATTGCACGCCACTCGTGACCTCTGGCCGCAAGCGCTTGACGTACCTGTTCGATTTCTTCCATGTAGGACATTGGCAGCTCCTCTTGAGTAGGAAAGGTGGGGTCTGAAAGTGCGCGCACTGTAGCGAAAAGACCGTAGAAAGGGGCGACACCAATACTTTCCTGGAGGGAAAGAGTCAAATTTCACTTACAACTATTGGTGAATTGTAAGCGCGCGGTGGCGGCGGCTAGAATCGGTCTATGTTGAGATTGAGAGAAATAGACTGGCGCATCCTGCTGGGCGTCGGCATCACCGTGATCTGGCTGTTGCTGGGTATCACCTATTTTCTCAATCAGGACGGCACCATCTGGGAGATTCCCATCGAGAATCTGGGTAGCTTCCTCGAAGGTGGATTCGCGCCTCTGGCGTTCATGTGGCTGGTGATTGGGCTCTTCATTCAGCAGAAAGAGCTGGCCGACAACACCGAGGTCATGCGCCAGTCCATGGAAATGAGCAAGAAACAGGCTGAGGTGCTGGAAGCCACGGAGATCAGCCAGCGCCAGGAGGCGTTCTTCAAAATCGCGGAGAACGTCAAGCGCCAGCTCGGCTCCATCGCGGGCATGCTTTTCATTTCACGGTTCGGCGCCACGGAGGGTGACATCGTGGCTCCCGAGAAGATACTCGAGATGTGGCACATGCTCTCCACGGGGGATGCGGAGGTGTTTCCGCGCGCATTTCTGGCGATGACGTTCGAAGACTACGGTGGCGGTGCAGATATCTTCTACGGCACACAGATACGCGCAAACCACAGCCGCAACTTCATCCAGGTGTTCGACAAGCTGATGCGGCTTGCCGAGCAGTGCGACGCGGATGGGGTCATCACCGGCACGCTCACACAGACTGCCCACGGCCTTTTCTACAATATTCTGAAGTCAGCGGCGTCGGATGCGGGTCATCTGGTCGATGCATCCGACTACGAGCAGATCGTCAGTCACGGCAAAGGCTGAGCGGCCCACCAGGCCACGATGATCAGGACGAACGCCGTTGCGCCGGCAAGCTGCTGGCCGCGCTGTCCGAGTTGCTGCAGGGGCAGGGCCGCTGCGACTCCGCCCGCAACGGCGCCCACCGCAAAGCCGAGCAGATGTGCGGCGACGTCGGTATTTGCGCCTCCGGTTCCCGTGTAGGCCACGAGAGCAATCGCTGCGAAAACCGGCGCAAAACTGCGTCGCCAGCCCCAGGCGCGCAGGTAGCCACGTCGCCAGACATAGACGCCGACGAGGCCCAGGCTCGCAAATACCGCCGTAGACGCGCCGATCGAACGGAACTCGGGGCTTTGCAGGCCGGCGTTCAATCCGTTAGCTACCCCTGCCGAGACGACGACCAGCAACCACGCGGCGCCGGAACCGAGATAGCGACCTGCCAGCCATCCGAAGAGCGTTCCGAAGAGGCTGTTGGCGAAAATGTGGCCGAGGTCGGCGTGCAGCGTGAGCGCAGTGAGCGTCCGCCACCACTCGCCCTCAAGAACCGCGGCGGCGTGCATGATGCCGCTGCTGCGCCAGTCTGCCCCGGCAAGGAACTCGAGGAAAGGGATGCTCCAGATCACCAGCAGATAGCCCAGTACGCCCGCGCGGCCGCTGTCTACAACATGTACCGGGGTCGGCGGCCTGGGACGTATGAGATTTTCCCGTCGATACTGCTGAAGTTGATGCTCGGCGATCGCAGTGCGGTTGGCCGGCACAATGAGATGCCACGTGTCGTGCAACCGATGCACATTGTGGTCGATACCGACAGAGGCGAGCACCAGGGCCAGCTCCGCGACCTCCGCGCGGTGATGGCTGGTGCGGATGCTCTGCCATTGGGAGGTTTCGTTATCGACAGTGGCGTCCTTCTCAGTCTTTGTATTGCTCGTAAAACAGCAAGCGGGTTGCCGCATGCTGGACGTTCAGATGGTATAGTCGGCCCACTTTCCCTTCCAGTGGAGTCTATCCATGCGTACTGCTTTGACAGTCGCCGCGCTTTCTCTCTTCCTCGCAGGTGCGCCCGCTTTCCTGGGCGAGCACGCAATCGCAGGGGAAAATGGCGAGGCCAAAAAAGAACAGAAGGACCCCAACCGAAAGGTCTGCAAGCGGGTGCGGGTGACCGGCAGCCGCATCAAGGAAAAGATCTGCCGCCGCCAGAAAGACTGGGACTACATCGCAGAGGAAAGTCAGGAAACTCTGCGCCAGCAGCGTGATTCCCGATCCATGACGGCAGGTGGCGGCGACGGCTAAGCCGACGCCCGCCATCTACGGATTGCGGACGGACATCGAGTTGCTCCATATCTGATTTCGCTCGCCGCCGAAAATCAGGTCGATATCACCGTCTTCGTCGATGTCGCCGCTGGCAATGGGCGAGCTGGAGAACACCAGATAGCTCGCCCAACGTTCTGAAAAATCGGCGTTACCGTCGTTGAGCAGTACGTCCACGATGGTTTCCGGAACGGCGTCGAAGCAGATACAGCCAACGGTGATCAGATCGCTGTCACCGTCTGTATCTATGTCAGTCAGATAGGCCCTGAGCCCACCTGTCTGGTCGCTCAGATCCTCGCTCGCGAACTCACCTGAGCCCGAGTTGCGCAGCAGCAGCGCGCTGGTGAGGCTGAATGGGCTGACCGAAACGAGGTCAATGTCTCCATCGCCGTCGAGGTCGTCGGCTGCCAGTGAGGTGACGGGGTGGCTGGCGAGGGTGACCGCTTCGCCAAACCGGCCTTCCCCTGAGTTGAAATACGCCAGCACGCTACCTTCGTAGGCTTCCGTGTCAGGGTCGGTCTGGGTGTAGTGCCCTGTTGCAACGTCCAGATCGCCGTCCGAGTCGAGGTCGGCCAGCAGGAGGCTCGAGTTTCTGTCGGCATACAACGAGTCAGCGCCAGGCGAAAAGTTTCCCTGGCCGTCGTTCAGATACACCCTATCGTCGCCGGCATTGGCGAATACCAGATCGATCAGACCGTCGCCGTTGAGATCGCCCGTCGCAACGGTCGTGCTGACGTTGCTGCCGAGGCGCTGGCCGGAGTCGCTGAACCCGCCGGCTCCGTCGTTCAGGTAGATCCGGTTGGGCCTGCGTTCCTCCAGAACTTCGTCGCTGTTGGCGGCAACGATATCGAGGTCGCCGTCACCATCGGTGTCGACAAGCGCGATACTCTCGGTTGCGCTGTTACCGAGAGAGGCGATGAGGGAGAACTGCCCACCTGTATTCCGGTAGACGCGGTTGCGGGGGCTGTCACCCGGATTGAAGTTCTGCATCGCGGTGATCAGATCGAGATCACCATCCTGGTCGATGTCTGCCAGCGCCAGATCTCTGGATGGCTGGATGACGCTGAGGCTTTGTGCCGGGTCGAATGAGGGGTGAAACGGTATGGGTTCGGCCGCCTGTGCCTGGATGCCGGCAGTGGAGCGGATGCGGCCACTGGCTGTGGTTGCGATGTTGACACCGCTTTCGCTGCCAGGCGTGTCCTGGGGGAAGGCTGGGCCGAGGGCCACTCTCGGGTTGGCTCCGAGCGTGACGAGCAGTTCGGTTGGGAAGTAGCTCGTGCTGATGGCGGCACCCGTGCCAAAGGAATCCGCTGGATTCGTCAGGGCGAGGTCGAGCACACCATCCGAATCAGTCTCTATCGCGGTGTTGAAGGCGATACGCAGCTGGTCCCCCTGGTCGACCTGATCGTTTCCGTTAAGGTCCTGAAACAGCGTTCGACCGAAAACGGTGACCGGGCGGATGCGGATGGGGTCTGAAGCAGTGGGTGTGCCGCGCGCTGTTCCCGTGGTTGCAATGGGCGTCACCTCGAAGTGGATGGCCGTGCCCACATCGATCTCGCGTGCGGTAAAGGTGGGGTTCGATTCCCCATCGATGAGCTCGCCATCGCGGTACCAGCGTATTTCAGTTTCCCCTTCGGGATCGTTTTCGTTATCGGTGTACTGGTAGCTGGCGGTCAGGGTGTCGGCGGGCACGGTTTCCGGGCGGAAGCTGCCGCGGAGCACCACGTCAGTGGCCAGAGGTGCTTGATTGGCTGGCGGAGCCGGTTGGCCCGGTCCGCTGCCGCCGCCTCCGCAGGCGGTGATCCATATCAGCGACGCGGCTACCAACGGGATGGCTGAAATACGCATTGTGACCTTCCTTGTCATGCTGTTTTCCTGCTTCAGGTCATCTGTCCGGCACCTGAATGGATCGTGTCGTAAAGGTGCGTGGTGTCGTTGAAACGACGTACCCGTATGCGTCCATCGTGCATGATGATGTGGTTGATCGAGCCGTTGTCGGCGCCATTGAATGCGAACGGCTCTGCGCCCGTGGCGTGGGCGAGAATGTGGCCGATGACGCCGCCGTGCACGAACGCCGCGACGAGCTCGTTGGGGTGGGCCTGGTGTATGCGGTTCAGAGCGCGCGTCAGGCGGGCGTTGATGGTGTCCCAGCTTTCCGCGCCTGGAATGGCGTCCCAGCGCTGCTCCTCGTGCATCTGCAGGTAGGCGGGGTGGTTCTGTGCTGCGTGTATGCGGAACAGCCCACCTTCCCACTCGCCCAGAAATACTTCCCGGAGGTCTGCATCGATCCTGGGTTCCAGTCCGAGGTGGGAGCAGAGCGGGGCAGCCGTCTCGTGGGTGCGTTTCAGGTTCGACACGTATACGGCCCGAATGGGATGTGATTTCAGCCGGGCTCCCACGAGTGCTGCCTGCTGGCGTCCGTTTTCATGCAGTTCGGGATCACCGTGACCGTCAACCAGGGGAAACGGATTGTCCGGTGTGGCCGGACGCGACTCACCATGGCGCACCAGCAGAATCTCCGTTGCGCCCTCCGGGGCGGCGAAACGCGTCTGTCGATATTCTTTCATACGTTCTGTTCCAGGCTTACGGCAGGCGGCAATACTAGTGGAGTACAATGGGCCGTGAAACCTTGAATGTCCGGCCCCGAACGGAGAGCGACCGATGGACGGTTTGACCAGACAGGAACTCCAGGATTATCGAGATCTGGGCTACGTCGTGCGGCGGGCGCTCTTCGACGCTGATGAGGTGGCCACGTTCGACCGTCGTTTCGCGGAGCTGGTCGATGAGCCGCTCGACGAGCCGATGAAAGTCATGCGCGACGTCATGGTGGTCAAAGGTGCCGTGCAGCCGCAAACCCCGCTGCATGGCGTCAACAAGCTCATGTGCTTCGAGGAAGACCCGCAATTGTTTGCCTACTGTCGTCAGGAGGCGTTTCTGGCGTGTCTGAAGAGCATTCTCGGCGATTCGGTTTACAGCCTCTCCACCAACGTCTTCAACAAGCCGCCGGGGGTGGACGGTCGGCATCCGTTTCATCAGGATCTGCGCTACTTCCGCATCCGGCCGGCAGACGCCATTGTCGGCACGTGGACGGCTCTGAAGCCGGCGACCCGTGAGAGCGGTTGTCTGGCGGTGGTCCCAGCGTCTCACAGGCAGGGGCTGGTAGACCATGACTATCCCGACTGGGAGTACGTAAACAAAGGGTTCTTTGCGGCTAAAGACGTGGATGTGAGCGAACGTGTTTATGTGGAGCTCGCACCGGGAGATACGTTGTTTTTCCATCCGTTGCTTCTGCATGGCTCCGGACGTAACCGCAGCGATGGTTTTCGGCGGGCCATTTCGGCGCATTTTGCCGCCGCTGACGCGCAGTCAGAAGGGAGGGACTGGCGCACCAATGTACTGGTGCGCCAGATCAGTTAGCGGCTGCCCTGACCGTCGTCGATCTTGATGACAGTGCCGGTGACGGCTTCGCTGGATGGCGAGCACAGGTAAAGCAGGGTGCTGTCCATCTGTGCCGGGTCGCAGATGCGCTTGCGCGGGAAGTGCTGGGCGATGTCACCCATGCGGCTGACCATGCCATCCATCATTTCAGAATGGAAGGCGCCCGGCGCGATGCCGTTCACGTTGATGTTGTAGCGCGCCCATTCCACTGCCAGGCATTCGGTCATGCGGGCGATGCCCGATTTGGTAATGGAGTAGAGTGCTGCGCCGTTACCGCCATAGTTGAAGCCGCCGATGCTGGAAATGTTCACCATGCGGCCGGGCAGCTCTGCGGCGATGAGGCGGCGGGCCACTTCACACGACAGCACGAACGGGCCGCGCAGGTTGGTATCGAATACCGCATCGATGAGCTCGTTGGACATTTTGTGTGCGCGCTGCGCATCGGGAATGCCGGCGTTGTTGACCAGAATGGTCGGGGTGCCGAGTGCCCGTTCTGTCGCATCCACCGTATTGAGGATTGCGTCGGTATCGGTCATATCCAGAGTAAACGCAGCGCAGGTGCCCCCGTCACCTTCGATCACGGATTTCAACTCTTCGAGGCGTTCGGTGCGTCGTCCGGTGATGGCCACTTTCGCACCTGCCGCAGCCAGCACACGGGCAAAGCGCCATCCCAGCCCCGAGGTGGTTCCGGTGACCAATGCCACCTGGCCGGAAAGATCGAAAGAGTTGTTGGGGAGTGGGTAGTCTTGCATTGCATTCTCTCAAGTTCGTGATGCAGCCGAGCCTATGGGGGAGATCCGGCAGCCGTCAACCTGCGATCCGCCGTGCCCGGCGGGGCTTGTTGGGGGTACACTTCGAAACATGGGATTGAGTCTGATACGCGCAGTTTTCTGGATGGGAGGTCTTGCCGGCCTTTTGGCCTGCAATGATGCGCCCACCGTTGACGATCACCGTCAGCCGGCATCTTTCATGGGCGGGGTCATTGAACGCGAGGCGGTGACCGAGCTCATTGCGACTGAGGTGGCGGAGCGAATGCAGCGCGACGCGGCGCCTGGTCTGACGATCAGGTTTCTAGAGGGGCCTGAGGGTGCGATGCTGGTGGCCGTCGCGGACCTCGTGCAATTTCACGCGGGCGTCGAGGGCATTGGCCAGAATTACCGTCACGGCGTGAACGTGTTCGATGTGATGCAGGATGAAAATGTCCTGCTGCTCGCCGGTAGTGGCTTCGTCGCCGAGCTGAATGGCCTGACACCGGTCGGACTGCTGCAGATCAATGCAGAGACGGTGAGCAAAATTCAGCGGCACGGATATACCCGTGTGCTCGGCCTTGCCGACCATCGCATCGGCGTCGTCGACCATCTCAACTATCAGCGCGGTATGTTCCCGTCGGCGCTGCAGGTTGGCCCGGGCGTTGTGGAAGAGGGGCGCCTGGACATCTCGGAGCGAGATCTCGAGCGCAAGCCGTTTTTCAGGGCGCTGGTGGGCACCTGCGGCGATCGCGCGCTGTTTGCCGCTTCGCTGGAACCCATGCATCTCTATACGGCGGGTGCCATGCTTCTGGCGTTTTCTCGTGAGCAAGCGCTCGGCTGCGATGAGATCGTCAACCTTGCGGGCGACCGGGAAGCGGTGCTTGCGGTGCGCGGAGCCGACGGCTCCGTAACCTTCGTCGGCAACCCACGCACCAGCAAGGCGGCACTGGTTTCTCTGCGTTCGCTTATCCGTTAGAGATCTCGATCTCTTTGTCCGTGATGAACTCCAGCAGAGCGGGCTGACCGGCCTCGGTTGCCGCGATGCCACGCTTCAGGGCCGCAACGATGTCGTTGGGATCCTCCACGCGCTCTCCGTAGCCGCCGAATGCTTTCGCCATGTCCGCATAGTGGCCGGAAATGTCTGTAGAACGATACTTCTCCGTTGAGACCTGCATGATCGGTATCTCGATCGCCATGGAGAAGTTGTTGAAGAGGATGGACAGGATCGGAATGCGCTCGCGAACGGCCGTTTCGAAATCCATGCCTGTAAAGCCGATGGCCGCATCCCCCCAGACGTTGATGCAGAGTTTGTCGGGGTGCGCGAGCTTGGCGCCCATGGCGAGACCGAGGCCGTACCCCAACTGTGTGGTCTTGCCCCAGCCGATGTAGCTGAGCGGAGTCGTCGCTGTCCAGAAAGGTGTGATCTGA